>JBBRKX010000151.1:0-8559 GCA_038231675.1 Chthonomonadales bacterium
CGCCGCGCCGCGCGGGCGGGAGAGCACCTCCATTCCACGCTTGTCGAACTTCCGTGCCCGCTTTCCGAGGCGACCAACGCGCTGGATGAGATCGACGATCGACTGCGCGCCGTGCTCGAAGCGGATCCCGATGGGTATATGATGCCCCGCGTGGTGTTTGTACCCGCTCGAGGATGGAAACGCGAATATCCAAACGACATCGCCAGTTATGCCGACGGCGTTGCCGGAGATCCATCGATCACGAGCGAACGCTTCTGGCAGGAAGCGGAGCGATCTCTCCGAACGCTGATCACCCACATCCGTAGCCACGCCTGGGGAATGCGCGTCTTCGGCTACCATCTTGAACGTGGCGAATGGTTCCAGTCCGCGGATCAGGGGTACGATCGAAGTATCGTGAACCGAGATGCGTTCCGAGACTGGCTGCTTGAAAAGTACCAGCAAAGCCTGGTTCGGCTGCGCGCCGCCTGGTACGATGCGGATGTTCAGTTTCACACGGCGGAGATCCCGCCCGCTCTTGGCAAGCCGAATCCGACACGCGCGTTTTTCGAAACGCGCCGAGAACGCGGCTACATCGATTTTCATGAGTTTACCTCGGAAACCACGGCTGCACGATTGATCGCACTGGGGCGGGCCGTGAAAAAAGCGGCGGACAACCAGGCGCTGGTGTCGGTCTGCTATGGCTATACCTTTGAGTTCGGTCACCCCGCGAGCGGGCACCTGGCGCTGGGGAAACTACTCGCCGCTCCTTGCATCGACTTGATCTGTGGTCCGCCTTCTTATCGGGACCGAAAACCGGGTGGAGCGGCTTCCCTGCCGGCGCCCGTGGATTCCCCCGCGATCCATGGCAAGCTGTGGCTGACGGAGGACGACACCAAGACATACCTCGCGCCGGCGCAGCAGGATCCGGACGATTTCAACCCGCGTCTCGGAGATAAACTCGCTTCCGACGCCGCCCATGAGCGGGCGATCGGACGGGCTCTTGCAGGCACTACCGGCATCGGTTTCATGGACCTCTGGGGCGAAGGATGGCTGGACGATGACGCCATGTGGGAACGGATCGGCGAGTTTACGCGCCGCTATGCCACCTTCCTGGAAAAGCGCAATCGGGCCCGCATGCCTCAGGTCGTCGCCATTATCGATGAAAAAAGCCTGCTGCATATACAGCGCGGCGAGCCGTTCTACCGCAAATTGACGAACGGCCTGCAGGATACGCTTCAACGGGCCGGGATTTCGTACGGCGTCTATCTGCAAAGCGACCTTACGGCGCCGGATTTCCCGACGGAAGCGAAACTCTACCTGTTCCTTACGCCATATCGCCTTACGAGTGAACAGCGCGTCGCCGTCAAGGAGCGTTTGCAGAATGATGGCAAAACCCTGGCGTGGCTGTATGCGCCGGGAGCGTGCGAAGAGCGCCCCGCAATCGGCGGAGCCATGGAAGAGGCCGTCTCCGGGCTCGTCGGCATCACGCTGCAGCGCCAGGAGTGGAACTCGGAGGTCGGTTCACGGATCACCGAAGCGTTCCATCCCGTTACCGAGCGTCTGGGAGGGCGTGAGCTCGGCATACGTGAAAGGCTAAATCCGTCGTATTACGTGGACGATTCCGAGTCGACCACGCTTGCGGAATATCAGGGCTCGGGCCTTCCTTCCATGGCCGTAAAGAACTCCGGCACCTGGCAGTCGGTTTTTGTCGGCGATCCCGTACTCCCATTGGAACTGCTCCGGGGGATCTGCCGGTATGCGGGCGTCCATGTCTGGACGCCCCAGGGGGAAGACGTCGTTACGGTCGGGAACGGCTGGGTGACCGTCCATGCCGCTCGGGACGGGCAGCGGACCATTCGCCTACCGGAACCAACAGGCCTCTACGATGTGATCGAGGGCCGGTTGATCGCGGATGAAGCACGGGACTATCGGTTCTTCCTGAAAATGGGGGCCACCCGCACATTCCTCGTCGGAACTGTGGAGCGATTTATCGAATTGGGTTTGCCGAATGTCACCTCGCTCGCTTCCGGGCGGGCTCGAATCGTGCTCAACGGGCAGAATGAGCGGAATTCCGAACGCGGGACACAAAAGCCGGAGCCCGCAACTCCCGCGAGTCCCACGCCTGCGGAAATCAACCCGCATCTGGAAACACTGAAGGCTGTACTGAAAGTAGACGTAAGCGAGTTGGATGATGAGCTTACGGATGCGTTCGAGGATGAGGATGTCGTTTCCGAAGCGCCTGGCGCGCCCGAAGGCCCGGCGGGTGCTATCGATGTGTTGGGCGCCGAAGGGGAAGCGGCTTCCAATGGCCGAAGACGCCGAAGGCGCGGTGGCCGCGGACGCGGTCGCAGACAGGCAGGCGCTTTTGCCCGCAATCTCGAGGTCGGAGATGCAAATGGAGCCCCTGCCGTCGGCGATGTCGCTCCCTCGAACACCCCTCCCGTCCGTGGAGAGGCCGGAGCGTTCGGAGAAGTTACCGAGTAAGGATAAGCGGTATGCCTGGAACCACGCCTTCCATGACGGAGATGCGCGCATTTAAAATCGGAGCACGGGCACGCAAATTCGCTCTTGAGGGATGCCAGATCGAAGGGTATGAGATCCTGCTTACCGCCATCGCGGAAGCGAAGGAGACAGATCCGGCGCTTCATCCCTTGCTGATCGTGGAGATGGAAAAGTTCGAGCGGCGCCTCGCCGCTCTGGACGAGGCCGAAGTTTAGAGTACTAACGAGGCGGCAGAAAAAGCGGACCGGCGGGAATTTCCCGCCGGTCCGCTTTGCTACATATTTCGCACTGAGTAGAACTGCAACGCCTAGCCAAGCTGCGCGGCGAGATCCGTGTTTTCCCACGGGAAAGCGCCGTTGCCGAAATGACCGTTCTTTGCGGTCTGCACATACTTGATGCGGGACGGGTTCAGCAGATCCAGTCGCTCGATCATTGCGCGCGGCCGCAGGTCGATCGCCTTGCGGACACGTCGTACGATCTCGGCTTCGGCGGTTTTCGCGGTCCCGAAGGTATCGACAAGCACGCTGACAGGTTCGGCGACGCCGATGGCGTATGCAAGCTGAATCTCGGCTTTGTCCGCGAGGCCCGCCGCCACGATATTCTTGGCGACATAACGCCCTGTATACGCTGCGGAACGATCGACTTTGGAGGGGTCCTTTCCGGAGAAAGCGCCGCCACCGTGGCGCGCCGCGCCGCCGTAGGTGTCGACAATGATTTTGCGCCCGGTGACGCCTGTATCGGCCTGCGGGCCTCCGATGACGAATCGGCCGGTCGGGTTGATATGGAACTTGATGCCGCCCTTATTGTACTGCTCGTACAGTTTCAGAACGGGTTTGATCACATATTCCTGTACGTTCGCTTGAACGCTGGGCTGGGTATGCGAGGAGTCATGCTGGGTGGAGACGACGATGGTGTCGATGTGGCTTGCCTTACCGTCGGGGCCGTATGCCACCGTGACCTGCGCCTTACCATCCGGTCGGAAACCGATCTCCGGATGCGTATGGCGCACTTCGGCGAGGACGCGGGTCAGGTCATGCGAGATCGAGAGCGCGAGCGGCATGAGGTTTGCCGTCTCATTCACCGCGTAACCGAACATAAGGCCCTGATCGCCTGCGCCCTGTTCCTTCGGGTCCGCGCGGTCCACGCCCTGAGCGATGTCCGGAGATTGTTGCTGAATGGCGAGCATGACGCCGCATGTGTGCCCGTCGAAGCCATAGTCGGTGTGGGTATAGCCCACATTGATGATGGTCCTGCGCACGACGTCGGCGATCTCGACATAGGCGTCGGTCGTCAACTCCCCGCCCACGACGCATAGCCCGCGGGTAACAAACGTCTCCAGAGCGACACGAGATCCCTGGTCTTGTTTTAGCAACTCGTCGAGAATGGCGTCGCTGATCTGGTCGGCCAGCTTATCCGGATGGCCCTCGGTGACGCTTTCAGAGGTAAAGAGGGTGTAATCAGACATAATGATATTCCTTTGAACGATGGGTCCATGGACCGCGAGCGACATACAATCGGCAGCCGATACGCCGCGTCTCACTGCGTGATATTGGGGAAAAGGATCGCAAGTGCGAAAACAAAACCCCTCCTGCGTATGCAGAAGAGGTCGTAAGGGCGAGGAGAGCGATGGGCAATGGGGCTTTTACGGAAATCTTAAAAGCCGGGTTTAGATCCATGGATCCATCGAAACGCACACTACGCCCCTTATCTGGCAGTTCGCAGAAAATACAGACTGCCCGGATTTAGCACCTGCCTTTACGCATGATGCGCAAAGGTGGTTGTTGTGGTGTCATAAGGCCGGTTCCCTCGACCACTCTTGATAAGAAGGCTTCGCTATTTAGTTGTACGGAAAGAATAACATATATTCGGGTCCATTGTCAAGGCGCGATGCAATGGTCGCCGCTAGAGTCATTGTCGGCTGTCCCTGGTAACTTTCACAGGGTTCCGGCGAGAATCCGTAATGTGCGCCTCGCTCCGTTCAGTAAAATGCCGCAATCGGAATTTGTAAAAGAACAGGGGAAGGCGGTTATTGCCTTTCCCCTGTTACGGCATTGTGGAAGGCTATTTATCGCCGACGACACGCCAGTTACGATCCACATTCTGGAAGAGCGTATAGTACCCGATGTGCCTGGTGCCGAACATCATGATGGCGGCGACATCGCCCGACGCGGTGTTCTGCCAGAGCAGATCCGGGAACCCGTCTCCATTGTAATCGGGCGTGCCCGTGATGTGCCAGGTCGGGTCCACATTCTGGAACACATAAGCGAAGGTGGTCTTGTCCAGTGAGATCACCGCGCCATTGGGGCCGGTGGTGCGAACCGTATCGATGTAGGCGACATCTCCCAATACCTGATGCTGGAATAGCAGCACCGGCTGTTCGTTGGCATGGAAATCGGGGGCGGCCACGACATGCCAGTTGGGATCGATATTCTGAATCAGATAATGGAACGAGCTAGGATCGGGCGTCACGCCATCGGACTTCATCAGGACATAAGCCACGTCTCCCGTCGTCTGATATTGGAACACCAGGTCGGGATGGCCGTCCCCATTCAAGTCGGGGGCTCCGACAATTTTCCAATTCTTATCCAGGTTTTTGAACAGGAAGCCGTTGCCGATAGGCGTCAGCCCATTGAGCAATACATAAGAAACGTCACCAGTAGTCAGATTCTGGAACACCATGTCCGGATGGCCGTCTCCGTTGAGATCCGGCTCCGCCACGACATGGTAGTTTGGATCGATATTGTTATTCGGAAAGACATATCCGAATGCACCGGGTATTACACCGTTCATGAAGATATAGGCGATCTTGCCGTTGGAAGCATACTGCCAGAGCAGGTCATCCATGCCATCGCCGCTCAAGTCGTAATTGTGCTGGCGGGGGACTGCAAGGCCGGTAGTATACAGGAAGACCGTTCCCGACCCGGTGGTTCCTCCGTTCTGCGTGGTGCCGTAGAAGTTTCCGTCCGCCGCCTGGAGCAAGGCAGCCTGAGGCCCGGCGCCGCTCGCACCGCTGATTGGGAAGGAGTAGATAGTCGAGAACACGCCGGAGGTAGTCACCCGGAAAATCGTTCCGACCGTGGTGCTGCCCGCCCCCGCGCCGCTGGTGACGCCATACAGGTTGCCATCCGTGGCCTTGATCAGCGCGCCGTAAGGCGATTGTCCATCCGTTCCTCCCAGGAAAGAATGTACGATGGCGAATGTTCCGTCGAGACCGATCTTGTAGATCGTGCCGTTGGCGGTCGTGCCACCGTTGCTGGTGACCCCGTAAAGATAACCATCCGGCGCCGCGACCAGACTGGCATAGGGAAAGGCGCCATCGACTACATTATTGACCGTGCTTTTAAAGGTGTGCAGCAGCGTAAACACCCCGCCGGGCGTCACGCGATAAACCGCTCCAAAGCCGGCGGACCCGGCGTTCTGAGTAGTAGTGCCATAGAAGTTGCCATCCGGAGCCTGGATCACTCCCCCATACGGCGTACCTGCCTTGTCAGCGGCGGAAAAAGAATGCACCAACTGGAAGGTATGCGGAGTGGCGACGCTGATCTTAAATACCGCGCCGCTACTGCCCGAACCGCCACCGACCCCCGCAGTGCCGTACAAAAATCCATCCGAACCGACCATCAGCGTGCTATAGGGAATTGCCCCATCTATTAAATTGAAAGTGTGGACTACCGAGAACGTGCCCGTTGGCGTGATCTCGTAAATCACGCCATAGGGAGTGCCGCCCGTGGCGGTTCCGTAAAAGTTGCCGTCCGGCGCCTGCACCAGGCCGCCATAGGGAAACGCGCCCTCATTCCCGGATGCCGCGAAGTCATGCATGGGGGTGACGGTTCCGCCGGGGGGGATCTTGAAAATACTGCCTTTTCCATTGGCTCCGCCCTGAAAGGTCGTTCCATAAAGGGCATGGTCCGTTCCCTGAATGAGCGGGGCGGAAGGGCCGGCGCTGCCGGTGAAAGAGGTCAGGGATGTCAGCGTCCCTACCTGCGCCCTGGCCCGGACTGTAACGGAAGCAAAGAGAGCCAGCAGCAAGGCATGGCCTATAATTGCCGATAAGCGTCGGTAATTCATACAATTCCTTTCCACAACATGGTAGCATCATGGCAACCCGTACAAGATATGGGGAACCGTGTGGCTTTCAGCTATTCATAACTGAAGGCGGACGTCATCGTGACGGGAACATTGGCCGTTTGTAAATGGTAACGGGCGCGGGGGCGATCCTCATAAGTACTAAAATTATTCGGATGCGCACATTACACATTTTCTTTACGCAGGAACGGAGAAAACGTTGCAATTTCCCGGACGATCGGCGGCGGTTCATAGCGAATAGAGTGGAAAAAGAAGTCTGTGGCGCATCGCGTAATTGGCTGCCGGCTCCCTACTTTGCTGTCTTTTTAGTAAGCGAAAATCCGTCAGGCCCCTTCTGAATCATAAGCATCCGTGCTCAGGGTTGCGGCAGCACCATGCACCGGAACCCGACGTCGGTGGCCCAGAAGCCTGGCCATATCTTGAAGCGAGTGGCGCAGCGAAAGAAAGCATCGGGGCCATAGAACCTCCATGACCCGCCCCGAAGCACACGCGATTTCTTCTCGCCAATCCTCTGGTTTTCCGGGTCCGCTTCCTGTGCCAATGGAGTGCTCCAATACCCTGCGTCATACCAATCGGAACACCATTGCCATGCGTTTCCCGCCATATCCGTACAGCCGCTACTCTGACTGACACCGTATCGACCCACCGCTGTCGTACTGCCCGCATCGAAAACCTGATTTGTGCTGCACCACAGCTTGCCGGCGCTCCAGGCATCGCCCCAGGGATATTTTAGCCCTGCCGTACCTCGCGCGGCTTTCTCCCACTGTGCCTCCGTCGGCAACCGCGCGCCGGCCCAATCGCAGTAGGCTCTGGCATCGTACCAGCTTACTTTTACCATGGGACAATCTTGCTGGCGCCAGGCGGGATCGAAACCGGGGCCGGAGGGCTTTGAACGGTGCGTTGCGTCGCAGAACGCCATATATTGTTTTATCGTCACAAGGTTCTTATAAATGTAATAGCTCGACAGGGTCACGGTATGGCGAGGATTGTCCGCTCGGTCATTATCTCCCATCAGGAACGGGCCGCCAGGTATCAACACCATCTCCGCTCCGTCCTTGGGATTGATCCGCGTATTCGCTTCCTGCCCGATACGACCATTTCCACCGTTGCTATTGTTCCCACCGGGCAATACGGGCCGTTCCGGATTCGTGGGAATAGGAGGAACTGGATGCACGGCAAGCGGGGGAACCGCACGTGCTTCCGTACTCACGAAGATGAACTCACCCTCCGTGTTGTCGTGATTCCCGAACTGAGGCGTCTGCTTCCCGTTGGTCACATTGCCAACCGACACCTTCAATGCCCCCGCCAGTTCCGAAGCCAGAAATACGTTGTCGGGTACAGCCGCCAGAGCACGCAACTCCTCCAACAGCTTGTAGGTAAACGCGCCATGCCCCAACATCGGGTCCTCGAACGCCTCCTCATCGCGGCTCCCAGCCGTCAGCACCTGCATCGCGGGGCGCGTCAACAAACTCGCTATGACCGCCGCATTCGGCTTCTCACGCGATAGCGCGCGACTCTTGGCCAGCAGGCCGCCATAACACGCATCCGCCAGCAACAGGCTATGCTTGGCGGGACTTGCCTGCAGATAACTCCAGATATGATCCATCGGCAGACAGGAAGCGAGGTAAGGACCACGGTTCTCCGGATGCGCTAGATCCACCTTTGCATCATAGGGGATCAGAAAGCCCATGTCCCCGCCATTGGCAAGCTTTACCGTCTGCCCATGCCCCGAGAAGAACACCAGCACACGATCCTCTTTCTTCACCCGGTTGTCATCCGTCAGCGAAGCGAGGGCCGCTTCGATATTGACCCTGGTCGCCTGCTCGTTTAACAGCACCGTCACGTTTTCAGGGTAAGCGTCAAACATTTGCCACCTTCCAGGCGTGCTCCGATTTCTGGATAATGGAAGCATCTCAAATCGGAGGTGTCGACTATGTCCCGACAAGAACTCGCAAAAGAATGGAAAGAGCGTCTCGAAGATTTCTCCCTCTC
>JBBRKX010000152.1:0-8535 GCA_038231675.1 Chthonomonadales bacterium
CCTCAGGCGAAAGGTGGACATCGCCCCAACGGATGACATTTCAAAGCTCGCAACATATGCCGAACGTACATTCGCAATCGATGGCGGCCAGTTAGCGCAGGTCATTGCCCAATGCGAACGTGTCGCTCAAGGCGAGCGCATCAGCGAAACGGATATGATGCGCCTGGCGAGACAGTTGGAAGATTTCAGGAGGAAGTGCAATCTTGTCGGATCTTAATAGTGAGTATGAACCTGGGAGTTCTATCGCTCCAGGGAATGAGGCAGGCGCTCTCCCTGTCCCGGAAGCTGCCGGGGCGGCCCCTCCAATCTCGGGTGCCTCACAGACGGTCAAGGAACTGGCCGAACGAATAACACAGGAGCTTCACAAGACCATTGTAGGCCAGGACGAACTGGTGGAAATGTTGATTGTCGCCGTGCTTGCCGGAGGGCATGTCTTACTGGAAGGCGTTCCAGGCACGGCGAAGACACTGTCAATTCGAACTCTTGCACGCATCTTCAGCGTATCTTTTACACGCATACAGTTTACACCGGATTTAATGCCGTCAGACATTCTCGGAGCGAGTATCTACGATCCGCGAACCCAGGAATTCAATCTAAAAAAAGGCCCGATTTTTGCCGGGCTTGTCCTTGCGGACGAAGTCAATCGTACCCCTCCGAAAACGCAGTCCGCTCTCCTGGAAGCCATGGAAGAGAGACGCGTGACTATCGATGGAATTACGCACAATCTTCCTAATCCCTTTCTGGTGTGCGCAACGCAAAATCCCATCGAATACGAGGGCACCTACCCCCTCCCGGAAGCACAGCTTGACCGGTTCATGCTTAAGGTAACATTGGACTACCCCTCTGCGGAAGAGGAGCAGAAGGTCTTAACGCGCGTACAAAGCGGCTTTCGCGCCCAGAACCTTGACACTGCCGATATCGTTCCCGCACTCCAGGAAGCGGATCTCCCGATGTATCAAGCGGAGATCGAACGCGTCCGTATCGATCCTTCCTTAATTCGTTATATCGTACAGATCGCTCGGGCCACCCGGGAGAACCCACATCTTACCCTTGGGGCAAGTCCTCGCTGTGCGATCACACTGCTGACCTCGTCCAAAGCGCTTGCGGCGATTCGCGGACGCGATTTTATCACTCCGGACGATATCAAGACCATGGCCCGACCCGTACTACGTCACAGAATAATAGTGCGCCCCGAATCTGAAATCGAGGGCTACACCAGCGATCGAATCGTGGATAGCGTGCTTCAGGCCGTAGAAGTCCCGAGGTAAAGCCATATCGCGCCGCGATAATATTCTCCGTATCGCTCAGGTGGTGCGTCCCGCCACGGGAGGCATGCGCAAGCATGTCTCCATACTCACCAGGGGCCTTGACCCTGCCCGATTTGTCAGCACGCTGTTTGCGCCGGCCACGGTAGTGCTGGATCCAGGATGTGAATTCATTCCACACCGGCCTCTAGTCATCTCTGCCCGCGCCTCCCTCGCAAGTGATCTGAAGGCTATCCTCAACTTATCCTCCATGCTTTGTTCCGAGACTGATATCGTTCATGCCCATGGGCTGCGCGGGGCATGGATAGGAGTTTTAGCAGCTAGAAAAGCGGGGATTCCGGCATTATTCACCGCGCACAATCTTGTTCCGCACCTCAACCCTCTCGCCCTATTCTGCATGCGCATGGTGGGAAAATCATCGGACCGAATCGTTGCCGTCTCCCATGCCGTGGCGGCAAGTCTGGTGAAAGCCGGTGTTCAGCCTGACCGTGTCGTTGTCATCCCGAACGGAATCGACGTGGACGCATTTATGATTGACGCCGGCGACACCTGCCTCCGAACCGAATTGGCAATCGCTTCAAATGCGCGGGTTATCGTTGCCGTAGGACGTCTTGCTCCGGAAAAAGGCTTCGATGTGCTTATACGCGCATACAGTGTATTGCGCCGCTTGACACCGAGCATCGAACTACTCATCGTGGGGAGTGGTCCCTCTGAATCGCAGTTAAAGCGACTTGCCGCCGATCTTGCGCCGAACACGCGCTTTGTCGGCGCAGTAACAAAAGTAGCCCCCTATCTCCACCTTGCAGATGTCGTGGCAATTCCTTCATTTGCTGAAGGGCAGGGTATCGTGGCGCTGGAAGCCATGGCCTGCCGTAAGCCAATCGTAGCAAGCCGCGTGGGCGGTCTGGTGGAAACGATTCGGGACCTACAAAGTGGATTGCTCGTTCTCCCTGGCAGCCCCGAAGCATTGGCCGACGCGCTCACAACGGTTCTCGCGGACGAACGGATGCGGGTGGCATTTGGCAAGAAGGGTTTCGAGGTCGTCGAGTCCGAGTATTCGGCGGCAAAAATGATTCGCGCGATCGAGGAGGAGTACCTCCGGCTTGCGTGGTAACTGCGGGGATATGGGAGAACGTTCGCCATCGGTCCTTCGGAGTGCCCCGTAACCCCATTTGCTTGCGCAAGCAGATTACTTTTTACGACGGTCTACCAGGACCAACAGGCTGGGCCATAGGAACGAATTTTATGCTTACCACAGAACAGCGTGAACAGTTGAGACAGGGGGCCATGGCCTGGAATGTTACCCTTGACGTGCCAACAATCGACGCTTATGACCAATTCGCCGAGATGCTCTCCCAGGAGAATACGCGCATCAACCTCACCAGAATACCAGAAGAACAAATCGTTCCGCTACACTTTCTAGATTCGCTTTCCCTTGCGGCGGCGTTTCCTCCTGCGGCAAAAACGCGCGTCCTCGACCTTGGCACGGGAGCCGGTTTTCCCGGGCTGCCACTGGCGATAGCGTATCCGGAAACAAATTTCCTTTTGGTCGACGGGACGGGAAAGAAAATAGCATTCCTGCAGGCCGCGATTTCGACGCTCGGACTTGGAAACGTAACGGCGGTAAAGGGCCGGGCCGAGGATTTGGGACGCATGCCTGTCCATCATGGCAAATACGATATCGTGCTTGCCCGTGCGGTCGCCAAACTGAGCGAATTGGCAGGCTGGATGTTACCATTTGTCCGACCAGGCGGCGTGGCGATCGCGTATAAGAGTCGTGATATCGCCGAGGAGGTCAAAGATGCGGAGATAGTCATCGATGCGGCAGGCGGCAGTCTCGAGTCAGTCTTCCAGGTAGACCTGCCGGACACCGACATCGTTCGCAAGCTTGTAGTGATGCGCAAGAGAGTCGCACAGGCCGCGCCCTCCGCACGAAACACGGCCAGGCCATCATCTATCTCGGCAACGCAACGGAAGCGGTCCGATCGTCCCTCGCCCCGCTAAAAGGAGATCTTGTGAAAATGCGTTTCGACACGCGCGCCCTTTTGCTGCCCATCCTCGTGCTATGCGCCTCCATGGGAGGGCGCTTATGCCGTGCTGAGCACTTCGACACGCAGGTTACGGTTCAAACGGAGTCCTCTCGCGCCGACGCCTTCATGGACACAACGCCGCCGCTGGGAGGAGTCAACAAGCGCCCCATCGTCACGGTAAAGCTCAATGAGACCGTTCGAATCTCCTGGCACATGAAAAGCGCTTTTCCTCATGGCGTCATGAAGGGCGTGACGATCCACTTCTTTATCGTCCGGGAAGATCGGATCGGACAAAAGCTGGTTCCCGACCCTGCCGGAAAAGCCGGCATTGTCGATAACCAATTTCAAATGGATTTTGCCCCGCATGCCAATTCGTCCGGATCATTGAAAATGAAACTATCGGAAACCGGAAATTATCTCGTCAGAGTTCAAAGTGAGGACACACACCAGGAGCATGACCACGAGCATTTTTCGGCAATCGACCTGAAAGTTCAGTAGAAGAAGGCCATGTGCTTGCCGCACCGTAGTCATCCAAGGCGACAAGCACACTTGAGCCCTTCACGCACACCCCATAAAGAACGTCGTACGGGGTTCTAATGCCCGGACGATCCGCTGGGAACCGTTTCCGGACCCGGCAGTTGCCCCTCGGTCTCTAAATCCACAATGCTGCCACGTTTGCTGAAAGCAATGGCCCCAGCCAGCGCCAGACCGGATATCAGCACGACCGACATTCTTGCGGTGAAAGAAATGGGTTGGATTACGATGCCGGCGATCAAAATCCCCGTTAGATTCATTACCTTGATTAACGGATTTAATGCCGGGCCGGCAGTATCTTTGAACGGATCCCCTACCGTATCGCAAATGACTGCCGCCTTATGATTTTCGGTGCCCTTGCCGCCGAAAAGCCCATCTTCGATTTTTTTCTTTGCGTTGTCCCAGGCCCCCCCGGAGTTGGACAAAAGCACGGCCATCAATTGTCCGCTGACAATTGCGCCCGCAAGATACCCCCCTAATGCCGCCGCGCCCACGTCCGGACGCCGGAACCCCAGTCCAAACCCCACCAGGATCGGAAGCCCAATCGCCAGAATTCCCGGGCCGAGCAACTCCTTCTGGGCCGCCGCAGTGGAAATCGCGACGCACCGCGCATAATCCGGCTTGCTCGTGCCAAGCATAATTCCCTTATCCTCGCGGAACTGCCTGCGCACCTCCTCGATCAAAAGCACGGCGGCCCTACCGACGGCATTGATTGCAAAGGAGGAGAAAAGGAAGGGAGCGGCCCCTCCGATGAGCAGTCCGATGAAAACTTCGGGAACATCCAGCGGTATGCCAAAGATTTGGCCGTTTGTAATTGCGCTTGCCAGCGCCGCCCCCTCCGGAGGCAATAGATGCGCCCCTGTCATAAATGATCGGAACAGCGCTACAGCCGCGATGACGGCGGTCGCGATCGCAAAACCCTTAGTAAGAGCCTTGGTCGTATTCCCGACGGCGTCAAGACGTCCGACGATCCGATCCCCAGACAGCGCCCCGGGTTGTACGCCGCGTCCTGCGGCACGGTCTTCCTCCAGAACTCCGGACATCTCAAAGATGCCGTTCGCGTTGTCCGTAATAGGCCCGAACGTGTCCATTGCGAGAATATATCCGGTCGTTGTCAACAGGCCGAGCCCGGCAAGCGCGATCCCATATGCGGCCAGGAGTGCATTGCCCGGAAAGATGGCGAGCGCGAAGAGAAGCGTCACACTGATTGCGACAACCGACCAGACGGAACTCTCCAGTCCATAGGAGAAACCGGAGATGATCATCGTTGCGGGCCCCGTTCGAGAGTTGTAGGCGATCTCCGTAACCGGCTTTTTGTCCGTGGACGTAAAGTATTCGGTGAGCCATCCAATCACCATAGCCAGGACAATTCCGATAAACGTGCAGAGGAAGAACCGCCACCATCCATACTCCACGGTCCCGGTGGCACTGGGAATCCAGACCCCTTTATGAGCCACGCCAAAGTACCAATAGGCTCCAACTCCAAACAACAACGTGGCGACAAAAGCGGAAATTCGGAACCCCATATTGATCGGCTGCATGGGATCGAGATCATCACGATCCGCCCCTTTCACACATAACACGCCAATGATCGAAGCGATGACGCCTACGGCGCGAACGATCAGCGGATACATAATCAGCGCAAGCGCGCTCGATCTCGCCTGGGGATCGGTGCTCCATGCGGCCTGGGGAATGATCGTCGCGCCCAGTATGATCGCGGCCACCAGAGTGACCTCATAACTCTCGAATACGTCCGCCGCCATGCCGGCGCAGTCCCCTACATTGTCTCCCACATTGTCCGCGATCGTGGCGGGGTTGCGAGGGTCGTCTTCCGGTATACCCGCTTCGATCTTGCCGACCAGGTCGGCGCCGACATCTGCGGCCTTGGTGAATATCCCTCCTCCAACGCGCATAAAGAGGGCGGCCAGCGAGCCGCCGAAACCAAATCCTATGAGGATAAGCATCGCGCGCTCACGGTACACCAGGAAAACGATGCAAGCGCCGATAAGTCCTAACCCGACTGTCATCATTCCCGAAACCGCTCCCGCGCGAAAGGCGGTTTCAAGTGCGCCCTTAAACGTGGTGCGTGCCTGATTGGCGGTCCTCTGGTTGGCGATCGTTGCCATCAACATGCCCACATAACCCGCAAGATAAGATGCGGTCACGCCCAACACAAAAAATATGGCCACGCCGATGGATTCGTTGAGGGAAGTACCCATCGCGTAGCGGTAAAGTAGGAACAGTCCAATCGAAATGACGAATACAAGTACGGCCATGGTGCGTACCTGTTGTCGAAGGTAGGCGAGAGCCCCGTCACGAATAGCCTGTCCCACTTCCTGCATTCGCTCGGTTCCCGGGCTCTGGCTAGCCACCGAGCGATACCAGATGAATCCAGTTATTACCGAGACGATCCCTGCTCCAAGCACAATCCGTATAATCCACATCTCCTGATCGCCAAACGTTGGAAGCGGCACATCTTCCGCTCCCGCTGCCCGTGCGGTTTGCGCGGCAAAGAGCATCATGCTACCCATGAAAAGCGAAAATAACCGCGCCGCCAATCGGCCTAGAACATGCCATTGCGGCCTCACCATACTTTTACCCATGTTCAAGCACCGCCTCCTTCAGTCGTGTCCTTACTCGTTATTATCGCATTTCAAGCAAATAATTTGCTTGCACTGGCAAATTATATGACAGCCATACCGAAACTGTCAAGTGGAGGAGAGATATATTTATTGCTTAGGAAAGCGATGTAAGTGTCAATAGCCATGGCTGCCCCCCTCGGAAGTAACCTTGCCTCGAAAGGAATAAAATAGAAATATAAAGTAAACGATCGCCAGAATTATGGCCGGCGTCCACCAGATCAAGCCGGTCTGCAACCCGAGTGCCCCCGTGGAAGCATTCGCCACCGTAAGGTCATTTTGTCTGTTGAGTGTAGATGTTAAAATACTGGGATAAAGTCCTGCCGCTGTGCCTGCCAACAGCGACGCGATAAACGCGCAAGACGCCAAAAAAGCAGACGCTTCTGCTTTACGTTTGAGAGAAACGAAGAGAACGGCGAGGCTCGCACCAATCGCAATGACGATCAATAGGGTCCATGGCCTGCGCATAAGGTTTGCGTAGAGTTCGGGACGAACCAGGTATGTCGCCACTGTGGTCAATGCGCCGGTGAATATCACCGCGCCCCAGAGCCGAGCAGCAACCCAAAGACTTCTGTCGAGCACCTGTCCTGACGTCTTATAGGAAAGGTAAACCGCTCCATGTGCGGCGAGCGTAAGCACCGCGAATACGCCGACTAAAACCGTGTACCAGTCGAGCGCTCCCGGTCGCTCTCCTGTAAGGAAGTTGGTAAACAAAGGCCCCCGAAAATAGCCGCTCCCGTCAAGCGGAACACCACGAATGACATTTCCAAGAGCCACGCCTAAAATGAGCGCCATAAGCGTCGAAGACACACAGAAAAGACCATCCCAGAAGCTTCTCCAGAGTGTATTCTCCTGTTGTGAGCGGAATTCGATAGAGATGCCGCGCAGAATGATGAGCCATAGCGTCATCATCATCGGAAGGTAAAACCCGCTGAATCCCGCCGCGTAAGCGCGTGGAAAGACGAAGACGAGCACTCCCCCGCTTGCCACGAGCCATACTTCGTTGCCGTCCCAGAATGGCCCGATTGCCGCAAGCACGGTACGACGTTCGCTATCCGTTCTTGCGACGAACAAATGGAGCATCCCTGCTCCAAAGTCGAATCCATCAAGAACGACGTAGGCGGCAAGCATTAAAGCCAAAAGGGTGAACCAGACCGTTGCCATGTACTTCTCCTATTTCGTTGGAGGGGTATCCACGATTTCCGGGGTTGTTCGATGTGTTGAATGGAAATCCGCCTCCGGCCCAGCGGAAGCCGGACCGAGACTGATCGCACGGCCAATCAGATGGAGAAACAGAACGCCCATAACAAGATAAAGTCCCATGAACCCGAGCGTGCTGAACGCCACATTTCCTGCGCTCACCTGAGGTGAAATCCCATGAGCCGTGGTCTGCAAGCCATAAATGACCCAGGGCTGTCGTCCCATTTCCGCGGAAGCCCACCCCGCTGTGGTGGCGATATAAGGAAAGGGCAGGGAAAGCATGAGGATCCACAGCATCGCGGGCGTCCTCATCAGGAGTCCACGCCATTGAAGCAGCGCCGCAATACCGGAAACCGCGATGAGGAGCGTCCCGATTCCCACCATGATGTGATACATATAGTAAAGAAGTTCAACGTTGTCCGGCCATTGCTTGACCGGAAAGTCATTGAGGCCCCGAACTTTCGCGGCAAAATCGCCATAGGCAAGGAAGCTTAAGATGCCGCTGATGCCGATCGGGTTTTCCAGACGGCGTCGTTTGACATCCGGCTGCCCGATAATCACCATTTCAGCGTGATCGCCCGTTTGAAACTTCCCTTCCATCGCCGCAAGCGCAGGCTGTTGATTCTGCGCTACCAGGCGTCCCTGCTGATCTCCCGTGGGGAAAACTTGTAGGATGCAGAACAATAGGCCGATATAGACTCCCACATTGAGGAATATGCGCGCATGGGCACGGTGTTTGTCCATGAGCGCGTAATACGCTCCAACAGCCGCGACGACGAAGGAAGCGGTAACTACGGAAGCACTCATGGTGTGCGCGTATTCCCAGAGCGCCCATGGGTTGAGAAGGTAGCGCCAAAAATTTGCAAG
>JBBRKX010000153.1:0-8459 GCA_038231675.1 Chthonomonadales bacterium
CGCGGTGCGTCACCGGGATGCCGGCATACGCTGCGGCGGCGATTGCCGAGGTCACGCCCGGCACGATTTGAAACGGGATCCCTTCGGCGCGGCACACTTCGGCTTCTTCACCGCCTCGGCCAAATACGAAAGGGTCGCCGCCTTTAAGACGCGCGACGCTCCTGCCCTTGAGGGCCCGGTTTACGAGTAAGGCATTGATTTCCGGCTGCGTCATGGCATGGTGGGCGCTTGCTTTGCCGACATAGACTCGTTCCGCGTCGGGGCGAACGTGTTCTAAAAGAGAAGGATGGGCCAGTCGGTCATAAACCACGACGTCCGCCTCTTTGAGAAGTTCAAGGCCGCGTACGGTCAGCAGCTTGGGGTCGCCAGGGCCGGCGCCGATGAGATAAACAGTTCCTATGGTCATGGTATAAGAATAGTGTCGTGCCGTTCGCTTTCCACGGGCATCGGATAATCGACCGTGTAGTGCAGGCCGCGGCTTTCATGGCGTTTCAGAGCGGATGCGACGATTAGTTGTGCGACGAGGCAGACATTGGCGGTCTCGAGCGCGGCCACATTGGTGGCAGGTCGTTCAGTGAGTTCATTTGCGATGCGAGTGAGTTCCACATCGACGCTTTCCAGTTCCGACGTCGTTCTGACGATCCCGACGTACTTCTGCATCACATATCGAATACGGTCCGCAAGCCGTTCGACATCGATCTCCGAGGCATTTCCGATGTATGCCTCTTTGGCGCCTGAGGATGGGCTGGAAGGGGCATCCGCATCTTGCGGTGGGCTAAGGCATACGGCACTGCGCGCCGCGCGGTCTCCAAAGACCATGGCTTCCAGAAGGGAGTTGGAGGCCAGACGGTTTGCTCCATGGACTCCCGTGCATGCGACTTCGCCCGCAGCGTAGAGTCGCGCGATGTTCGTAGCTCCGTTCAGATCCGTAATAACGCCCCCGCACTGATAGTGTTGCGCGGGAACAATGGGGATCGGCTGCTTCGAAATATCGATGCCAACCGATTGACAGCGCTCATACACGGTCGGGAAGTGAGACTTCAAAAAATCGATATCGAGATGCGTCACATCGAGGAACACACAGGGCACGTCTTTCCGTTTGAGCTCGCTTACGATGGCTCTGGCGACGATATCCCGAGGAGCCAATTCACGGCGCGCATCATATCGCTCCATGAAACGTTCACCGTCCTCATGCTGGAGAATGCCGCCCTCGCCTCGGAGAGCCTCGGTGATCAGAAATCCGCGCGCCTCCGGATGGTACAGCGTCGTGGGATGGAACTGGATAAACTCCATGTTCGCGATCCGCGCACCCGCCCGCCATGCCATGGCGACGCCGTCTCCGGTAGCCACCGTGGGATTTGTCGTGTGCCGGTAAACCTGCCCACACCCGCCGGTCGCCAGTAACGTCGCTTTTGCACGAAACAGTTGGAGTTCGCCCGTATCGGTGTTGAGTGCAAATGCTCCGAGGCATTCCCGGACATCAGGGGTGGGAGAGACCATGAGATCCGTGACGAAGTAATGTTCGTACACCTGGATATTCGCATTAGAACGCACCGCTTCAAGCAGAGTGCGTTCGCACTCCCAGCCCGTATAGTCGGCTGTGTGGACGATACGATTTCTGGAGTGTCCGCCTTCCCGGCCGAGCGACAGCACTTCCTGGCCCATCGGGTCCGTCTCCATATTGAATCCGGCTCCGAGTCGGATCAGTTCCCGAATGCGCTCCGGCCCTTCTCGGACGAGCACTTCCACGGCTTCTTCGCGACAAAGACCGGCTCCCGCGATCAAAGTGTCCTGCTTGTGGAGCTCAAACGAATCGTCTTCGGCAATGACCCCGGCAATTCCGCCCTGAGCCCAACTGCTGTTTGCATCGGTGCGCTTCTTCTTAGTGACGAGCGCAACGGAACCATGCCGTGCAACATGCAGCGCATACGTGAGCCCGGCAAGGCCGCTGCCGATTACGAGAAAATCGGTTTCGAGAGCCATAAAGATGGGATCTACCCTTTCAGAAACTCGCGGCCGCCCTGGTTAAGGAGGCGTTCGGCAACCGTCCTTCCGAGTCGTGCCGCGTCGGACCGTTCGGCCGTGTCGGTCAATCGAACGACCTTCGATCCATCCGGAGCAGCGATCAGCCCCGTCAGCGTGATATGCGCTCCTTCGACCGTGGCAAACGCGCCGGCAGGTATCGTGCATCCGCCATTGAGCGCCGCCTGGAAGCCTCGCTCGGCGGCGATTGCGTCCCCAGTCTCCCTATCGTGAAGAGGTTGTAGCAGGTCGTATACCGCCGTTTCGCCCGCCCTGCCTTCGATTGCGAGAGCGCCCTGACCGACGGCCGGCAGACTGAGCGAGATCGGGATTCGCTGCGAAATCCGCTCGGCAAGCCCGAGCCGATTCAATCCGGCGCAAGCAAGCACGATGGCGTCGTATTCGCCTTCATCCAATTTACGGAGGCGGGTGTCGAGATTGCCCCGTAGCTCTTTCAATTCCAAATCGTTCCGATAGTAACGAAGCTGCGCCTGTCTACGGATGCTGCTCGTGCCGACCGTTGCATTATGGGGCAGGGAATCGATATCGAGGTGGTTCTTCGATATAAGCGCGTCCCGAGGCTCTTCCCGAAGGGGGGTGCACAGGATGTCCAGTCCTTCCGGAAGTTCGCCCGGCAGATCTTTCAAACTATGGACCGCGATATCGATGACGCCATCGAGGAGGGCCTGCTCGATCTCTTTGACGAACATGCCTTTCGTACCGACGGCGGCGAATGGAATATTCCGGTTCAGGTCGCCCGTAGTCTGAATAATTTGCACGTCGAAATGCGTGCGGGGATGGGCCACGCCAAGCGTTGTGACAAGCCATTGAGTCTGCGCTCGCGCCAGAAGGCTCCCTCTTGTTCCCACCCGAAAAACTGGATCTCCATTGCCCACGTTGGCCCCCCATCGTTATCTTGAAAGTATACCAGAATTCCCCAATCTGGATTACGAATGGAAGCGACCTTGAAGATCCGCGCCGTAAGGGTATCTCCGATCGTCGGGGGGCGCTTTAGGCGAATAGGGAACTTCGCGCCTCTGATAGGGTATGTTATCGCAGTCGCCCCTTAAGACTCATACGGACAAGCATCGCAAATCCGAACAGCATGTCGCGTATTCATGGAGAGACTATCATAAATAATGGACTGCCGAGTTATTCCTGGTTGACCGACCATTTGAATTCGCTGCTGCAACGCCGGAATGCGTTCGTTCGCTACGCTGTCTGCATTGGGGCAGTCGGCATGGCGTTCCTTCTGACGAAGACATTGCAGAAGACAGAACCGAATGCCTCGCTTTCGTTCGTCTTCTTTTTTGCGGCGGTAGCTGTTAGCGCGGGCGCCGGAGGATTTGGCCCTGGAGTGCTGGCCACACTTTTGTCGGCGTTGTTATGCGACTATTTCTTTCTGCCGCCCACTTATTCTCTTTACATTGGGCGGGGGGATATTGTTACGCTGCTGCTGTTCGTCCTGGCGGCGCTGGTGATCATCGGGGTGAGCGAACGGTTGCGGGCCCGCACGCGCGCAGCCGACAGGCGATTTCATGATCTGGTGCAGGCTCTGGATGGAATCGTGTGGGAGGCGGATCCTAGAACCGGGCGTTTCCTCTTCGTAAGCCGGCGGGCCGAGGATATTCTGAACTATCCTGTCTCACACTGGCTGTCGAAGCCGGATTTCCCTTCCAGCATCATCCATCCGGATGACCGTCAGGACGTGGCGTCACGCTATCGTGAAGCGGTGGAAACGGGACAGGATCGAAAGCTCGAATACAGAGCATTGGACGCTGAAGGCGCGATCGTGTGGCTTCGTGAGACCGTGCGCGTTCTTCCCGCCGATGCCGCAGGGCCGGCGCGCATGGCCGGACTTTCGGTGGATATCACGGAGCGAAAGAACGCGGTAAAGGAATTGGCGGCCGTGCGGGATGAGCTGGAAGCGCTGAATACGATCACCGTTTCGGTGGGAAACTCGCTTGACCTGAAGAGGGTATTGGATACGCTGCAAACGGAACTGAAAAACCACCTGAAGGCGGCCCAGGGCGCGATTTATCTTACCAATCTATTGGACGAGGATCTTCATCTGGAGCGTGCCTGGGATGACGAACAAGCCGCATTACGGCCTTCTGATGTTTTGCCGCGTAGCTCCCTGGCGTCAAAGGAGTCACCTGAACTAGAACATAAATCGAATGCGCGTACCTCCGCGCAACTGGATAGATTGGCGATGCAAAATGACATTGCGTCTGACGCGTATGAGACTTTGGTGGCGTCATTGGTGGCGCATGGGGAGCTGCAAGGCGGACTATTGCTGTACCGGCATAAAGCGGACGCGACCATGGTATACGGCGTCACTTTTCTGGAGGCTCTGGGCAGGCAGGTTGGGGTAGTAATTCAAAATGCCCGACTTTACGGAGAGCTGGCGGCAAGCCAGGAGCGCCTGCACCTTTTGTCCCAGCGATTGGTCATTGTGCAGGAAGCGGAACGTCGCGAAATTGCGCGCGAACTGCACGATGAAATTGGGCAAGCCCTCACGGGATTGAAGTTAAGCCTGGAAATGAGCACGCGGTTGTTCCCGGCCGAAGGCGAACCTATGCTGCGGAGCGCACTTGGGGTGGTGAACGAGCTGATGGTCCATGTGCGTGAGTTGTCCCTGGATCTGCGCCCCGCCATGCTGGACGACCTGGGCATTCTTCCTACGCTTATCTGGTATTTCGGTCGTTATACAGGCCTGACACATGTTGAGGTAAGATTTGAGCATACCGGGTTAGACCGCAGGTTTTCCCATGAGATCGAAACGACGAGCTATCGGATCGTCCAGGAGGCCCTTACCAATGCCGCGCGTTATGCGGGAGTTCAGGAAGTCACGGTGCGACTTTGGTCCGGCAGGGACTTCGTCGGCGTTCAGGTCATCGACCGTGGCAACGGCTTCGATCCTGAAGCGGCTCTGTTCTCCGCAAACACCGGAGGGCTTGCGGGAATGCAGGAACGCGCGGAACTCCTGGGCGGGAGACTCACCATCGAATCTTCCATCGGGCAGGGAACTTCCTTAACCGCAGAGCTTCCGCTTGGCGGCAGTGGTTTGTGAGCATGCGCGTGTCCACAGGTACGCGAAAGACGGACCCACGCGCAAGATCGCAAACTAGGCGCAGGTCGGGGCGAAAGGACTGAAATCATGAATGAAGTGACGATTATATTGGCGGACGATCATCAGATCGTGCGTGATGGACTTCGTGCTCTTCTTACGGTTGAGCCCGACTTCGACGTTATTGGAGAGGCAAAAGACGGCCTTGAAGTGGCGGATATGGTGGACCGTTTGCGGCCGCATGTCCTGGTGTTGGACGTGATGATGCCCGGATTAAACGGGTTGGAAGTTACCCGACAGGTAAGCCAGCGCTCGCCAAAGACACGGATACTTGTTCTTTCCATGCATGCAAACGAAGCGTACATTCTGGCCGCGTTGCGAAACGGCGCGGCGGGCTATATTCTTAAGGAGGCTAGTGCGGAAACCCTGGTGGATGCCATTCGTGTGGTGGTCAGTGGAAAGCGGTATCTCTGCCCACCTCTGTCGGACCGCGCGATCGAGGCGTATGTCCAGAAGGCCGAGGCGTCCGCGCTGGACGTATACGAAACGCTGACGTCTCGCGAGCGTGAGGTGTTTCAGCTTGCCGCGGAAGGGAGCAGCAATATCCAGATCGCCGACCGGCTATCGATCAGTCCGCGCACCGTGGAAGTGCATCGGGCGAAAATCATGCAGAAGCTGGATCTTCGCACACAAACGGATCTCATTCGATTTGCATTGCGGCGGGGCATTGTCTCCCTGGAAGATTAGCCAGGGAGCGGCCTCTGAGAGAAACCGCCCTACAAACACCCAGCTACCACGTCCTACTTCTTCTTTGGCACGTATCCGTAACGGCTGCGATATCGCGGAAACGACCAAGCAACGTGATGGGACACGCCCTGCATCGCGGTAACAACACACTTTCAAGGCTAAAAAATACGTGGAACTGCAAGTCGATCTACGTATTGGTCCTCATAGCGCGCTCGCGTTCGCGTCGATATAATAATTGTGCTCATGGTTTGTTATTTGGGGCAACGCCGACGTCGCCCTCTTTTTCTTCCCCATAGAACGATGAGAAAGAAATAGGGGATTTTTACGCGTGCTCTACGTGTTTCCACGGATAGCGCAGGGCGCCGAACGCGTGCGATACTAAAGGCCTCACCAGTCTATTCCCGGCGTTACGCTGCAGTAACGCATCCATCCACTCCGGCTTTCTTTCCTCAGATGAGCGCCGGAATACGCGATGAATTTTGAGAGTCACCCAGTTCTTCGTTGAACCCTGCACGGGCGCATACTCTCTACCCTTCCACACCCAGCGACTTCCTTCCAATGACGCGGACAGTCGAGATTTGACCCATGTTTTCCCATTCTATACGGGCACGAGATGCCTGTGCTGGGAAATATGGTCGATCGCTTGCCTACGCCACCTTGCGATTTCGATATCGCAACTGTTCCAACACAGGAGGAAGATACTTATGGTTTCTCAGCCCCGTGAGCGCATCAACAAGTTTGCACGCCTGAGAGAGCGTTTTCGCGATCCGGAGTGGCGCAGATACGGCATGATGCTGGCCCTCGGCAAATTTACGGCCATCGTGATTCTGCTCGTTGTCTTCGCGCTGTTCGCCGCATTTATGGGAAGCGGAGCAAGGGCGGATGGCACGCCGCCGCTGAAGCCGGATGCGGTGGTCAATCCGATCAATACCGTATGGGTTCTACTCGCGGCGTTTCTGGTCTTCGCCATGCAAGTGGGTTTCACCATGTTGGAGGCGGGCTTTTGCCGCTCTCGTGAAACCGTGAATGTTTTGATGGAATGTATCGTGGACACATGCCTTTGTGGACTACTGTTCTATGCGTTCGGCTTCGCCTTTATGTTCAGCCATGGAAACGGGTTTATCGGTTACCATTGGTTCTTTCTACAAGGGGCGCCCGAGACCTATGAGTCCACCGGAGTCGCGTTCCTGGCGTTCTGGTTGTTCCAGTTTGCCTTTGCGGACACATGCTCGACGATCACATCCGGCGCGATGATCGGACGAACGGGCTTTGTGGGAGACCTTCTCTATAGCATCGGCGTTTCCGGGTTTATCTATCCGATCATCGGACACTGGGCATGGGGGCCGGACGGTTTCCTTACTGTAATGGGATCCACGGGTCACTTGTTGCCGGCTTTAGGGCAGAGCTTCCATGATTTCGCGGGTTCGACGATAGTCCATTCCATTGGAGGCTTCATCGCGCTGGCCGGATCCATTGCTCTCGGACCCCGTCTGGGACGTGTGTTCAAGCGGGATGGCGGTGGCCCCATGTTGCCGCATGATCTGGTGATTGCGTCTGTGGGCGGCCTGATCCTCTGGTTTGGATGGTACGGTTTCAATCCTGGCAGCACCCTTTCCGCAATGGATTTTCAGGGGATCGGTCGCGTTGCGACCAATACGACGCTGGCGGCATGTTCGGCCGGACTTGCGGCGATGTTCTATGCCTATCCACAGACGAAGAAGTGGGATCTAGGATTCACCGTAAACGGCTTTCTGGCGGGGTTAGTTGCAATCACTTGCCCATGTTATTGGGTAAGCCCCTTTGGATCCATCATGCTCGGCGCGGTTGCGGGTGTCATCGTGGTAATGGGCGTGAACCTACTTGAGTGGCTACGGATCGATGACCCGATCGGCGCAGTCCCCGTGCATGGCTTTTGCGGTATATGGGGCACATGGTCGCTCGGGTTGTTTGCAACCGGCTATTATGGGGGCGCCAATAACCTGGGGGCGGATCCTGGGGCCACGCATTTGAAAGGGCTCTTCTACGGCGGCGGGTGGTCATTGCTCGGAGCGCAGGTGGTAGGGAACTTCTTGATCGTCGCGGCGACATTCGCCGTCGCCCTGGCCCTGATGTATGCGGTGAAGGCCACGGGCACGCTACGCGTATCCCGTGAGGGGGAACTGGAAGGCCTCGATGTGCATGAGCATGGCCTCCCAGCCTATCCCGAGTATGTGCTGCATGATACTCCACCTGCACATAGCGCTCTGGTTGCAAGCGCAATGCCCTCCCTGGGCCAGCCGGTTACGCATGTGGAGAGCAAAACTACATCCGGGTAACCCGTTCCTTTCCCGCCGGCTGCTTCGGCTCCGGCGGGGAAGCCATGTGTCTGGCGTCATCATATCGGAGTCGTTTTGAGGTCATCGATTGGGATATTCAGGGGAAAAGAGCGCAAGCTGCCTCAAAAAAAGTTGGATGCGTAAGTTGACAAATCCGACTGCGATACGATATAGTCAACATGCTCGTGCTTTGTTTATTCGGGCTACGCTGAAGTTGCCCGCTTATCTCCTTCCTTCCATTGGCGCCAGAATCCGAGATGACGTTCGAGAGTGACCCGGTTCTATGTTGAACCCTGTGCGGGCGC
>JBBRKX010000154.1:0-8449 GCA_038231675.1 Chthonomonadales bacterium
AGCACCACTCCCTGACAACACGCAGTTATGAGCAGGTAGACGCGCTGAAAAGAGCGACGGATGATGCTCTGAAACGCAAGGCAGATGATCTGCGGCAGACACACTCAAAAAATACGAGCTATCAGCGGATGGCCGCTTAGTTTCACGTAACGGTACAAAATAGGCCGCTTGCCAGCGCCTGTCTCATATCCCGGGATAGACCATGCATGCGACGGTATTTGCCGAGCGCGAGGGAGTAAGTTAGAGAGGCAACCCCACCGTGTAGGACGTCCTTCGTGTCCATCAATGTAACCGTTAAATACGACACAAATAATGATGGCCTACCTCCATCAAGAGATAGGCCATTTGTATTATCCACATAACACTTCAGAAATTCAGACGTGGAGGGTATACTGCATAATTCCTCGGCCGTTTGAAGTAGTATGTTAGAGGATTAACATCAATTCGCGTAATCCTAGTGCGAGTGGGTCTCCGTTCGCGGGCTAGGTTCAATAGTAAAATCTTCTTTAGGCAGATCCGCCGTTACGATCCACGATTCGACATCGGGATTTTCACGTCGATTTTCCTCAATCTGCTCTATCGTATCGGACTGATCCTCAGTTCGCAACTCGGTTTCGTGCTCAATTTTGAAACCCATATTCATACCCTCCGAGGACTTTTGTACCGCGTCAATTTCTATTGTACAACAAATCGCCTGATCCGCACAACGGCAATCGAGCCAGTTTTACGATTATCGGTGAATTTTTGTGATTTAAGCAGATTAGACACTGGGCATTTAACATTGTTGCCTATGTTTGTCCAATGACCTTGGAGGCCACATGCCAGAAAAGACGTCCACGATTGACGAAGAACTGAAAACGTTTCTCCACGATATCGATGCATTGACACTCACCATCCCGGCCGCAACAGTGATCCTAGACAGGGTCCTTTCTAGCCTTATAGAAAAACATAATGCTGCTGTCGGCCGTTATAACGACATTTTGGATCAACCAGTTGAAAGCAATGGAGGCAGGCGACTTGAGGATTATCTGGATATGGAACGTCAGAAGAAAGCCATAAGCGCAGTTAAACACACGATTAATGTAATGCCCACCAGTCTAATTGTATCCCTTGTCAGCCGTTTTGACGCCTATCTAGCTGCGCTAATTCGGTTCCTTGTCACTGCAAAGCCGAATATAATAAACCAAAGCGAAAAACCTATTAAATTTAACCAATTGCTTGATTTCAAAACACTGGAAGACGCAAGAGAATACGTCATAGAACGGGAAATCGAAAACGTTCTCAGGGATAGCCATAAGGATCAGTTTGTCTGGCTGGAAAGAAATGCAGATGTTCCACTTAGAAAGGATCTCCCAAGTTGGAAGCCATTCATCGAATTGACGGAACGTCGGAATCTATTCGTCCATACAGACGGAGTGATATCGTCACAATACTTGAAGGTGTGCAGCGAAGAGCAATGTACGTTGGAAGAAGATGCTAAGCTTGGAAGGAAACTCGGAGCTTCTCCAAAATATTGTAATGATGTACGTGACTGCCTTTATGAGATCGCCACTAAACTAACCCATGTGATATGGCGAAAGCATAAAAAGGACAATATCTCAGTCGAACTTGCGGACAGAACTCTAACAAACATAATTATGGGGCTATTGGAGAACGAGCGGTTTAAACTAGCTCAATGCCTGTTAGATTTCGCTGTCAAATGTTGCAAATTCGTTGATGATGAAAGCAAGCGATATTTCGTAGTAAATCGCGCACAGGCCTATAAATGGCAGGGAGACAATAAGACCGCGCGGGAAATATTAGACAGCGAGGACTGGTCTGCAACAAGCGACAAATTCAGATTGGTTTCCGCTGTCCTTAAGGATGAATATGAGACAGCCTGCACGATAATGAAAAAAATCGGTGTCAATGATGAACTGCCCCAGCAGGCTTACCATGTTTGGCCTGTATTCCGAGAATTTCTTAAAACGCCGGAATTTCTTAAAACTTACGCCGCAGTTTTCTCCGAGGACTTCAGGCAAGGACCAATCAAGCCTGAACAAGATGATATTGAACCTCTGGAATCTCCACTGAACAAGCCTCAAGAATGAGAGAAAGGATCTCATGCTCACAATCAGTGCTGGTATGCCCACTTCAAGTCAGTGCCAGCGCGGGACTCCCAAGATGACCAGCGGCGAGTTCCTAATCGGTAGAGAAATAGCACGGCCAGACAGCCAATGCCATGAGGAGAGGAGCAGCATACATGGAAACGAACAACCGGCGCGTCCTCGCGATCATGCCCCACCCCGATGACTGCGAAATCCTGTGCGCGGGGTCATTGCTGCGCCTGCAGGCTGTGGGCTTTGAAATCCATATCGCGACCATGACCGCGGGCGATAAGGGTTCTGCGGTGCTGAATCGGGCAGAGATCGCCGCGGTTCGGCGGGAAGAGGCACGACTCGCCGCGGAAGCGCTGGGCGCGGCGAGTTACACCTGTCTGGAGTTTGCGGACCTGGAGATCATCTTCGACAACCCGTCGCGCCGCAAGGTCGCCGGGCTGTTGCGGCGCGTCAATGCGGGACTGATCTTCACCACGCCGCCCGTGGATTACATGGCGGACCACGAGATCACGTCGCGGCTGGTTCGCGATGCCTGCTTCAGCGCGGCGGTCCCAAACTATACCACGGATGGCGGCGAGCCTCCGATCGACCATATTCCCACGCTCTACTATTCTGATGCCGTCGGCGGCCATGACCTGTTCGGAGATCCAACGCGTATTACCTGCATTGTGGACATCTCCGAACAGATGGAGCGGAAGGCCGACGCTCTCGCCTGCCATGCAAGCCAGCGGGAATGGCTTCGCAAGCAACATGACATCGACGAATACATTGTCGCGATGCGACGCTGGGGAGCGCAGCGCGGCGAACAGATCGGAGTCTCGTATGCGGAAGGGTTCTGCCTGCATGTGGGACATCCCCACCCTACCGAAGACATTCTTACAAACCTCCTTCACGCCGTTTCGCCTGCTCTCTCATCCTAGATGGCGGACGACTCTTTGCCCTACTGCACATCCGATTTCTGAGAAGGAAAAGGTCTATGTCTCGATCCCTGAGTAAAATCGCGCCGGAGTGGTGGGACTACACCACGCTCGATCCGGAACTGTTGCGCGATGCCGCCCGGCTGACCGCCGACGACCTGGTGCAACTGGGCCGCCCCGGCTTTCGCATTGTGTTTTACGATTCGCTGGAAGAGCTGTATCTGGCGGAGGCGCTGGAGTACATTTCCGCATGGCGCGCATCCACGCCCGATAATCCGGTCGGGATCTGCGGCCCCATCGGGCCTACGGAACAGCTGCCGCTCGTGGCGCTGCTGGTGAATGAGTTGAATCTATCTCTCCGAAGCGCGCACTTCTGGGGCATGGACGAATGGTTTCTCGACGGCAAAGAGGCGGACGAGTCCCATCCGCTTTCGTTTGCCCGCGCCGACCGGGAGTTGTGCTTCGACCGCATCCGCCCGGAATTCGCCATGCCGGAGGCCAATCTGCATTTCCCAAAAGCGGATGTCACTGCGTATGAGGCCTCATGGCAGGGAGTGCGTTGCGCCGTGATGCAGGGCGGTCAGGGCGAAGTGAAACACTGGGCGTTCAACGATCCGGTGCGACGCGAGGGAGTTTACAAAGATACGCCGCCCTCCCCGGAAGAGTATCGCCAGTTGGGGACACGGCGTGTGGAGCTTCACCCTCTGACGCTGATACAGAACGCGCGCACGTCCGGCGGCGGCAATATCCCGATCGTCCCCACCCAGGCGCTGACGGTCGGGCCCAAACAAACATGGCTGGCGGACAAGGTTTCCATCTGGCACCCGGGGCATCACGACAACCCGTTTGGAATGCGCCTGACCGCATTGATGATCTCCAAAAGGGTCGCCGACTCAGCCGCGCCGATGTCGCTGCTCGCGGATCATCCCAATGTCCAATTCAACTTCTATCGTGGCGGGATCGGGACATGTGAAACGGAGATGCACTGAAGGGCTAAATCGACCGCGCATTGAAGCGGCTTTCAGAACGCTGAGGATAAGCCCACAGGGCGATGGAGGAGAAAAAAATGGCTAGTTTAGGGGTTGCGGTGCATGGGACGGGTTGGGTGGCCGGTGAACATATTAAATCGTATGCAAAGCGTCCGGATTGCCGTGTGGTTGCGCTGTGCAGCCGCACTCGGGAAGGTGCGGAGGCGAAAGCGCTCGAAACGGGCCTGACAGACGCCCGCATCTACGACAGTTACGAAGAGATGCTTGCGGACCCGGCAGTGCAGGCGGTCTCGATCTGCACGCCGCCGAACGGTCACCCTCAGGAGACCATCCTCGCGGCTCAAGCGGGTAAGCATGTGCTGATCGAGAAAGCGGTGGCCAACGATCCTGCTTCTCTTGGTGCGATGTTACGAGCCGTCGAAAGCGCGGGCGTTAAAACGGTCGTAAGCTTTGTGCTGCGGTGGAACCCGGAGTTCCAATGGATTCAGCGGATGCTCAAGGAACAGACGATCGGCGACATCTTCTATGCGGAGGTGGACTACTGGCATAATATCGGCCCGCAGTACGCGCAGTACCAATGGAATGTCAAAAAGGAGATCGCGGGCAGTGTCTGGCTGTCGGCGGGCTGTCATGCCGTGGACGCCATGCGGGCGTTTATGAAGGAAGACATTGTGGAGGTGACCGCCTACGGCGTCAAGCAGAACCGGGAGTATGAGTACGATTCGACCGTGGTGGCCATTGTAAAGTTCGCGGGCGGCGCCGTCGGCAAGATCTCCGCTTCCTTCGATGTGCAGTGTCCTTACGCGTTCAACATCGATCTCCTCGGTGACAAGGGCGCCATCCGCGACAATCGAATCTACGCAAAAGAGTTCTTCGGCGGCCAGACCGACTGGATCACAGTACCGACTGTCCGACCGGACAGCGGAGATGTGGCCCACCATCCCTTTGACGGCGAGATCGCGCACTTTCTCGATTGTATCCAGCAGGATCGCGAGTCGTTCGTGAATCTGGCGGATGCCGCCAAAACGCATGCGGTTTGTTACGCGCTGGAACGCAGCGCGAATGAAGGCCGCCCGGTAAGACTGGAGGAGGTATACACACTGGTCGGGATATAAGAAATATTTTCGTATTTCGGTCTTCTTGAGGAGGAATCTGACTGTCTGTATGGAATCGCATACATAGCTGGCAGCACTTCGTTTGTCCCTGGTCGTCCGGAAAACGGAAAGGTATTGCAGTCCAATGGCTGGCATCATACCTCGACTGGCTAAGCCTTCCACTTGAATGGGCAAGGTAGACCGCCTGGGCTGGGCGGAAGGCATTGCATTCACCAGTTACGGAACGCGCATCGGCATTCGCGCCTCCGGCCCCATCACGCTGCCCGAACTGATCTCGCATATCCCTCCGCACAGTCGCCTCCTGAAGCGCGAGGTGGTGGATTCCCTATTCTCGCTTATTGTCGTCCCATCGAGCGACCATTCCCGCATAAAAAGATATAATCTGCTCTACTACGGGGCGAGCCGAAGCGCCCGATCCCTTGTCTTGAGCGACGTGCTTCATCACCTTCAATCCTGGCTTCGCCTCCGGATAGCGTACTCGAGCGCATGCGGAAAAGTCGCGAGGAGCGGCTATCCGCCTCCCTTCTGGCGCGCTTCGTGATGGAGTGGCAGGAGGTGGACTTCCCAGATGCTCTGATCGCCGCCGTCGGGCAACATCGCGCCCACAACGGCGCTTCCCTGCCAGCCGGAGCCGCGCAGACGTTTGCCAGAGCCATTGCGCTGCTGCGATCAGGCCGCCTTGGTCCCAGGCTGGCTGCCCTGCGAAATGATCTTCCGATGATCGTCTGCGCGATCCGGATTCGGCGCGCTTTCCGTGACCGCAAGGCATAGGCTCGACTGAGGAATCAGTACATTCATCGGGATCGCAGCGCATCGAGTTCCGCGCGCAGAATTTGAATATCTGGGACCTGGATGGCGGCAATGGAATCGAGTGTGGCCTGATAAGCTGCGGCTGCGCGACCGCCGGCAAGGATGGGAATCTCCTGGCCGATGTACTTTCGCAAGCCGGTCATTTCTTGTTGCATCCGGGGATCGTCCGGCGGGTAGGCGATGCTCAGGGCAACCGCCCTGGCCCCAGACTGATGCGCTGCTCCAGCGATCTCTTCAGCGGGTAAGTTCGGCCCCAGGTAAAGGACGCGCCATCCCGCCGAAGCAGCCGTGACGGCAACCACAAGAGCACCCAGCTCATGCATTTGCCCGGCAGGCGTGGTGACAATCAAACGCGGAGCCTGCGCGGTGGGCTGGAACGAGTCCAGCATGCGCCCGAGAAACGTGCGCACAATCGCGGTCGCCAGGTGTTCGTTCGCGGGTCGAAGCTCCCCCGCGCGCCAGCGCTCCCCGATGCTCTGAAGGAGAGGCTGCAGTAGGCGGTCGATAAAGGAGGCCATGCCCATGAGAGCAGCAGCCCGCGTCAACGCGTCTTCCAACCCACGTGCATCGAGCCGTTCCACACAGCGAAGACATTCCTCCAGATCAGGAGCCGATTGCGGCACGGCATGTGCGGATGCAGGAGCCTGTCGCAGCCCTTCTGCTTGTGGCGGCTCCGCGTCCGGCAGCATACGCTGCAATTCAGAGATCGACAAGCCGGCGACTTGCCCGATGCTATGCCCCGCCTGAAGCGCGCGATTCAGCAGGGAAAGTTTCTCCAAATCGCTTGCCGTGTAAAGCCGTCGGTTCGCGGCGGTACGCTCCGGCGAAAGAGCGGCGTATCGTCGCTCCCATGCGCGGATCGTATGCTGAGACAGCCCGCTATGCAGCGCGACAAACTTAATGGTATGCATCGGTTCACTCATTGTTGAAGAGTATACAGTGATGTCTAAGTTGTGTCAATGTTTTGCCCAAATATTCCACAGTAAACAGGTATTCGGCCGCCTGGCGTATGCTTCATGACTTTAGACAACGCGCATCTGCTCCCAACCCATTCCATGATATTCGACTTACATTTGACAAATATTAGACAAAACATTGACAAATCGTTCTATCCAGGCTATAATCCTTGACATAACTGAAATCGCTCTCCGCTGTGCTGTCCGTTCGCCGGTGATTTTTACGCACTGGCGTCGTCTCGGTTCGGAGCAGATTCAGTCAGAAAGGATCGACATCGGAATGAAACTTCGAAGAGGCATGTTTGTACTGGCACTGTGTGGACTCCTGGGAGTCGCCCTCGTTGGCGGAAGCCCTGCAAAAGCACAGGACGCCAAAGACATCGTGGACACGGCGGTTAGCGCCGGATCGTTCAAAACTTTGGTCGCCGCCGTGAAGGCCGCCGGGCTTGTGGATACGCTGAAGGGCGATGGCCCCTTCACGGTTTTCGCGCCGACGGATGCGGCATTCAAGAAGCTGGAGCATGCCAAGCCCGGCATTCTGGCAATGCTGCTCAAGCCGGAGAACAAGGAAAAGCTCGCGGGCATCCTGACCTACCATGTCGTTTCAGGCAAAGTCATGGCCGCCGATGTGCTTAAACTCAAGAACGGCGCCCATGTCAAGACCGTGAATGGCAAGTCCGTTGTCGTTCATAACCAGCACGGCGTACGCGTAGACAATGCGCGTGTCGTCAAGGCCGACATCGAGTGCAGCAACGGAGTCATCCATGTGATCGACACCGTCCTGTTGCCCAAATAGTACGGATTCTTTATCGCGTCGGAAACACAGTTTCCGACGCGGTTTCGATCTTCTCGAAATTTTTCGCATACTTCATTTATCGTTATAAGGACGGACTGCTGGGCAGGATCGCGAGCGGATATGCAAGAGCGACTTATTCTAGTGACGGGCGCGACAGGCTATGTGGGAGGGCGGCTCGTGCCGCTCCTCCTGAGCAAAGGCTATCGCGTGCGCTGCATGGCCCGTGACCCGCGCAAGTTGGCCGGGCGGTGGGACGCTTTCGTCACGATCGCAGGGCAACTGGAGATCGTGGCCGGAGATGTGCTCAAGCCAGATACTCTGCCTGCGGCTCTTCAGGGCGTCGACGCCGCGTACTTTCTCATTCACGCAATGGGAGACGGCGAAAAAGGGTTTGTGGAGCGGGAAAAGCAGAGCGCCTCGGAGTTTGCCCGCGTTGCCGCCGAGCAAGGGGTTGGCCGCATCCTTTACCTGGGCGGGCTCGGCCGCCGGGATGCGAAGACTTCCGCGCATCTCTACAGCCGCCATCAGACCGGAGATCTGCTGCGGACAGGATCCGTTCCCGTAACCGAGTTGCGTGCGGCGGTGATCGTAGGCTCGGGCAGCGCTTCTTTCGAGATGCTGCGGCATCTTACCGAAAAACTACCGATCATGGTCTGCCCCCGCTGGGTGGATACGCGAACGCAACCGATCTTCATCAACGATGCGCTCGCCTATCTGATCGCCGCTCTGGAAACGCCTGAGACCTCGGGGCGGATCCTCGACATCGG
>JBBRKX010000155.1:0-8433 GCA_038231675.1 Chthonomonadales bacterium
CGCTTGAACCCGGTCCTGCGCCCGCTTCAGCCGCGCGGCGGCGACCATCTTCATCGCCTTTGTGATCTGTTGAATATTCTTCGCGACACGAATGCGCTGTCGCACCTGTCGAATCGTTGCCATATGATTTCTTCCTGATATCTACTTAGCGGCGCAGCCATGTGCGTCTCGCTGTCGACACTATTTTCGTACGGCGGAAAGCAATGCATCCACCAGCGCATTGTCCGCGCCATCCGGATCATTGGGGAACTTGTCGGCAATCGCATGAGCGAATGCCTTGAACTCATCGATGTGAACGCCGCGACGCCCGTTCTTTTCTGAAAGATAGGATGCGCCCACGATCGCGGAGCAGTCGGCTCCGAAATTAGCGTTGGAAAGAGAAGGAACACCGTTCCGAACGCTTTCCACCATGTTCAGTATCTCGCCGTAGAAAGAGGACGGCCACGGTTGCCAGGTGGGCCCACTGGTCTCTATCCGGCGCGCTTCGCGGTCATAAGAGTCGATGACGACGGCATAGCGTTTGCCATCCTCATTCTTGAATACGATTTTGCCGGTGGTGCCGATGATCGCGGTATCGGGTGAATCGCGATGGCTCCAGGAGCCTTCGACATGCGCGGTGGACCAGGACCCCGCTTCCGCGTTCTCGAAGCGAATGAGGATATGCGCGTCGTCGTCCACGGTGACCTTCTGATAGCGACCATCCAGGATGCGGTTCGGCATCCGAATGCTCATGCCAAAGGGCTCGGCGGCTTTCACCACCGTGGGACGTTTGTCCAGACCGCTGATATACCAGGAGGCTCCGATCGCGTGGATCCCATTGTCGAGCAGCGCGCCGCCGCCGCCGAAGTCCGAGTTCCAGAACTTCGCCGCGCCTTCCGGGCCTCCGTGCGCGGTGGCGAGAAACATCAGGATCGGCTCCCCGATCGCTCCCGCGTCCACCAGCTTTTTCGCTGTATAGTAGTCGGGATCCCAGAGCCAGTTCTCGTTGTGCTGATACGACTTCCCGGTGCGCTCGACCGCGGCGATTACGCGCTGCGACTCAAGCCAGCTGCGCGAGATCGGTTTTTCGCACATGACGTTGATGCCGGCTTCCAGCGCCTGGATCGAGAGCGGAGCATGCAGCAAGGGCTGCGTGCAGATATCGACGAGATCGGGCTTGACCAGCTCGAGGACTTCGTTGATATCGTCACAGATCTGAACGGTCTCCAGATCGTTCTCGAGTCGCTCTACCGTGGCCATGTCATCGCGCTCGCGCGCCAGCTTTATCTTTGCCTCGACAAGCCCCTGGTAGCGCTTGTAAGCCTGGTCTTGCGCGGTCTTGTCCGGGTCGCAAAAAGCCACAAGCTGCGCCTGAGCGATCTCGGGATATACAGGCAGGTGAGCGCCACGAAAGATCGATCCAGTGCCTATGGCGGCGACGCGTACGCGTTGCGTGGGGTCCATGCTTGACGCTTCTCCTTTTGTTGAGCGAACGAGATTAGGATGGGCCGCGAAAGAGGGCCGCGGAGCGGGAAGCTCTTCAAATCCCAAAAACGCTTGGGTTGGTGAGAGGACTTCCTTTGCCGCAGTCGAACCCTCCCCTTCCTCGGATGCAAGACCAAGTCGGGTTTCCAGGGCAGTCAACAAGGATTCGGCCGTTTCATCCACCGATTCCCACGGGCGATCCGGCTTGTACCGAGGCTCCGGCATTTGCCCGGCCTGAACTGCGGCCACCTCATCCCGCGCGGATGCTTCACGCCCGATATCCTGCATTTTTTGGCGCGCACGGTCCCATGTAATTTCCGCATCGGAAGGCGTCCCGCCCACGTTATCGGGATTGGCTGCGCCCAGAATATGGTCTCCAACCGAATCCACAAACTGTGCTTTAAGTTCCGCGACACGTTGTTGCAGTCGCAGCTCTTCCGTAGGGAGGCGGATTTTCGCGGCTTCGGCCTCCGCCTCAGCGCCATGATAAGCGGCGCGCAATTTTTCCAGTTCGCCCTGTCGCTGCTCCTGTTGCACGCGCACTTCGTCCGCGATCACGGTATTGTGTATCCGCTCCGCAGTCTCGCGACGTACTCTGAGGCCTTCGACGACCCGCTCTAGCCGGTCGACCTCATCCTGCAGCCGATTGCGACGCATGACCGCCTGGACGACGTTTTCTCGAACGCCGCGCAACTGTTCGCGGATCATCCGAACCGACTCGTTGATTTGAAGACCGGGATCACGTAAGGGATCTAGGTTGCCCAATTCGCCTGCTCCAATAAGACGCGCATCGGGGAAGCAATGCCCGACGGATCTGTCACCGCCGGGCATACGCATCGCGCGCCCGCCGCTACGGAACATCGCGGGCTGAAAGCCCCGCAATGCGCTACGGCTTGAACTGCGCCTTGAACGCTGTAAGGGCCTTGCCGAGCGCCGCCTCGGTGTCCTTATCCAGGTCCAGGGAATGCCGAATTTTCTCCATGACATCCGGGTAGTTTTCCGCCATGAAAGGATGGAATTCGTTCTCGAACCTGGAGATGGAAGCAACGGGAATATCGTCCAAGTAGCCGTTGTAGCCGGCGTAGATGATGGTTACCTGCTGCTCCACGGGCATCGGGCTATATTGCGGCTGCTTGAGCACTTCGACCAGACGGGCGCCGCGCTCCAACTGATCGCGCGTCGCCTTATCTAGGTCGGAGGCGAACTGGGAGAACGCCTGCACTTCGCGGTACTGAGCAAGGTCCAATCGCATGCGTCCCGCGACTTTTTTCATCGCGCTCACCTGCGCGGCCCGACCCACCCGAGAAACTGAGATGCCCACATTGATGGCAGGTCGAATTCCGGAGAAAAAGAGGTCTGGTTCAAGGAAGATCTGGCCGTCCGTGATCGAAATCACGTTGGTGGGAATATAGGCCGAAACGTCGGAGGCAAGCGTCTCGATGATCGGCAGAGCGGTCAAACTACCGCCCGTGCCTGGGACGCGTCGCACTTCGAGTTCCGCCGCGTTGGGAAGCCCCTCGAGCACTTTCTTGGCGTGGTCCCGCCCTTCGCCGCTCTGGTATATCTGGCCGTCGACGCCTGTCTTAATGGCGGCATCATCGCTTTTCTGCGTGATGATGTAATCCTCACGGATCTTGGCGGCTCGCTCCAGCAAGCGGCTATGCAGATAAAAGACGTCGCCCGGATATGCCTCGCGCCCCGGCGGACGTCGGAGCAGAAGCGAAACCTGGCGATACGCCACGGCATGCTTGGAAAGATCATCGTACACGACGAGCGCATGCTTGCCTTGATCCCGGAAATACTCGCCGATCGAACATCCGGTGTACGGAGCGATATACTGCATCGGAGCAGGGTCCGCTGCGGTCGCGGCGACGATGACGGTGTACTCCATCGCGCCCGCTTCTTCCAGCGCGATCCGTACGTTGTTGACCGTCGACGCCTTTTGGCCGATGGCAACGTAGATACAAATGACGTCGCCGCCCTTTTGATTGATGATCGTGTCGAGCGCGATCGCCGTCTTACCGATTCCTCGGTCTCCGATGATCAGCTCGCGCTGGCCGCGTCCGATCGGCACCAGGGCGTCCACCGCTTTGATTCCGGTCGCCAGCGGCTCCTTGACGGGCTGTCGGTCCACGACGCCGGGCGCTCGGTTCTCGATAAACGCCGTTTTATCGGTAATGATCGGGCCTTTGCCGTCCAGCGGGTCGCCCGCAGAGCTGATAACACGTCCGAGCATCGCCTCGCCGACAGGAACTTCGATGATCTTCCCTGTCCGCCGGACCGTGGTGCCTTCGCTGATTTTCTGATCCGGTCCCAGAATAATCGCGCCGACGTTATCTTCTTCCAGGTTCAGGGCGATAGCGCGTATCACCGCTTTGTTTTCATCCGTAATCGGGTTCCCGTTGTCGTCCAGGAACTCTATCAGCTCGGAGACCATGCAGTCCCGCAGGCCGTAAATGCGGGCGATGCCGTCACCGACCTGCAAAACCTTCCCGACGCCGACCTCTGCTAGATCGTTTTTGTAACCCCTCAGCTCCTGTTCCAGGATGCTGGTTATTTCTTCCGGTCGAATGGCCATAATGCGTACCCTTTGCTCCGTATCTCCGTTACCTGCCGGCGGCCCACATTTCAGATGTGAAGGCGAAACATCCCGCGCTGCTCGCGGCCTGCGGATTTCTGATGAAATGACAAAATCGCTCTCGTGCCGACGTGTTCTCTTCCCAACGCATTCCAGGTGCGCGCCCCTGTGCTACGCCTCTTGAAGCATCTGCTCTCGCAGGCGCTCCAGCGTGCCCCGGACGCTGCCATCGAGGATGGTGTCGCGCATCCGAACCACAACGCCCCCCAGGATGGAAGGATCCACATGGACGCCGAGCTCCACCTTCTCGCCCGTTCGTTGCGCCAGACTCCGAACGAGTCCCGCGCGTTCTTCCGCAGTCGGTTCGATGGCGAAAGTAGCCTCCGCGCGGACCAGGCGATTGGCGGAATCCGCCAGACGTCCGATTTCCTCACGGACGGCGTCCAGGATCTCTTCGCGTCGCTTGTCGATCAAAACGCTCAGGAAGTTGAGGCTCAAGGGATCGATCGACTGCCCGAGCACTTGCCCAACGAGTTCCTTCTTACGCTCGGCCGGTATCAAGGGGCTATCCCACACCTGTCGTAGCGCGGGAGTCTGCTTCATCAAATCGGTGATGGAACCGAGATCTCGCTCCACGGCGTCCAATTTGTTCTCACTCTGCGCCGCGCCGAAGAGCGCGGTGGCGTAGCGCTTTGCGGCGCGAAAATCGCGTTGGGCCACGGTCAGGCTCCTCCCTGCGATTGTGTCTGCGATTGTATCGCGCCAGGGGAAACATTAGAATTCGGAGCAGGCTGCCCATTTGCCTGTTCCCCTCCCGCGCGGACAATGAAGTCCTGGATCATCTGATGCTGCACCGCCTCACCGCTGTTTCCACGAATGGCCTGTTCCGCCGCGTCCAGCGTGGTCTGCACAATTTGTTGTCGGAGGATAATCCGCTGCCGGGTCTGTTCCCGACGGATCTCCTCTTCGCTCCGACGTTTCAGCGCCTCGGCTGCGGCGAGCGCATCCGCTATGATCTGTTCACGAGCGGCGTCCGCCTCACGTACTGCAGCCTCGATGTGCAAACGCGATTCGGCCTCGATCTGTTGGACGCGCAATGCATAATCGTCGCGTACGCGTTTTGCATCACCCAGCGCGGATTGGACCTGGTTGTGGTTTCCTTCGATTTGGGTCGATCGATCGTTGAGGACGCCGCGCAGGTAAGGGGCACTGAGATAAGGAATGTTTACCTTAAAGAGCAGAAGCCCAAGCAGCAAAAAGCCGACAGCCGTCGCGAGTAGCGCGTCGGGATGCTCGTTGGCGAAAGGCCAATAGGTGATTTCAGCAAGCGGCACGTGGCTGCCTCCGTCTATATGTTACGATGCAACTCTCAGGCGGCCAGGCAAATCACGGCCGGTATGAGGAAAACATCTTTCAGTTTCTTGCGGCGTTGGCCGCATCCCCCGCAATTGTCGAGATCCGAGCATCGATTGAGCGCCGAACGGCGGAAGCATCGAACCCGGCTCCAAGGGCCTTTTGCACGGCGGTCATGGCAAGCCCCGCCATGCGTTCCCGAAGGCTTTGCAGCGCCTCGGTCTTTTCGCGTTCCATTGCTTCCACGCCATTGCGCAACGTCGCATCGGATTGTTCGCGAGCCTCCGCAAGGATCCGCTCCCGTTCGGTCTGCGCCTCTTTGATGGCGGTCTGGATATGAGAACGCGCTTCCGCCTCAATTTTATTGATGCGGCTCTGATATTCGGCGCGGATCGATTCCATCTCGTGGCGCGTCGTCTCAACCGTGCGGTAAGCATCCGAAACAGTTTGTTCCCGGACGCGCAGGTGCGCCAGCACCGGTTTCCAGAAAATCTGGTTCATCACGACGAGAAGCACGATAAACAAGAAGATCTGGGCCACGAAAAACGGAAATACAAACCCCAGGCTATCTAATATTGCAGACATGGATAGAAATTTTTCCTGTTCCCATCGGCAGGGCAAGCCGCCCATACATCGGGAACGAAAAGTGTGATTATGGACAAACCGATTGCTTCCGGTCCCAACCTGCGTCACCTTGCGTGAAGTAGACAAGAACCGGAAGAACAATCGGCTCAATGCCAGGGCACGCCTGACCTAGTGAGCGCCGGCTTTAATCGCATCCAGGACCGCTGTCGTGTCCGGCAGATGCGTATACATAAGGAAGAATACGAGCAAGGAAAAAATCACGAGCGATTCGATAAACGCCAGGGAGAGGATCATCGCGGTCTGGAGCTTTGCGGTCTGCTCAGGCTGGCGAGCCATTCCTTCCAGCGCGGCGGCGGCGGCCTTACCCTGCCCCATGGCGGCAGATAAAACGGCGACCGGAACTCCGAAACCGAGAGCAAGTGCAAGAGCCATAAAATAGGACATTGATTGGTTCCTTTCGTGTCAACAAAGACAGAGAGTTGATTGCGAAAATCAAGGTTGGATTTACCACGGGAAAGACATCTCTTTTCGCCGTGAGAACAAGGCTAACCGCCCGTAAAAGGATTAGGGGCTGGTTTCGTGCGCATGCGCCATGGCGGTCGCCGGGTTTTCATTGCCGTGCGCTTCGCCATGACCATGCTCATCATCGTGGCCCCCATGGGACATCAGAGACAGATAGATGCATGTCAGGATGGCGAACACCATCGCCTGCACCAGCGCGGTGATAAGCGCCAGAAACATGACCGGAAACTGGATCGGGATCCAGCCCAGATAGGTCGACGTCTTGGCTAGCAGGCCGGCCAGAACGATCAGGATCACGTCTTCGCCGAAGATGTTGCCAAAAAGTCGGATCGCGAGGGTAAAGGGTTTCACCAGTTCGGAAATCAACTCGATGGGGAACATGAGCGGTGATAGCCACCACACCGGCCCGGCAAAGTGCTTTAAGTAGCCCCCAAGGCCGCTCTGGCGAATGCCTTCGTACTGCACATAGATAAACACCACCACACCAAGCGCCAGTGTGATCGTTAGATTGCCCGTCGGCGAGTGCAGCGTCGGTATCAGGCCGATCAGATTACTCAGCAGGATATAGAGAAACACCGTGCCGACCAGCGGGGTGTACTTGCCCCCTTCGGGCCCGATGATCCCCTTGGTGAATACATCCAGCTGCTCCACGATGAACTCGCCGATGTTTCCTACTCCCTTAGGAAGATGGGAAAGGCGTCTCCGCGCGATCAGGGCGAATACGATCATCAGAAGCGCCACGAACACCGAGTTTGCGAAGAGCAAGGAGGCTGACGGAATTTTCCCGGCCTCGTCCTTTTCCTCGGTAGTCTTCACCGTCCCGGCCACGCCATCCGTTCGGGTCGCTCTGCCCGAAGTCTCTGCCTGCGCCAGCAGGATCGGTCGCCCATTCGGAGCGCGGAAAGTTAAGTTTGATTGGGGCTGAGCCACCGATTATCCCCTTTCGCTCGCGGTCACGACATGCGGCCGCGGGTGAAATACGGTTGAACCTTTTGTCTCGATCGGACGCGTCAGACTGCTTGCCTCTTCGACCATCGCTCGTGTTGTCGCCGCCAGACGAATGCGTGGATCCTCCGATACGCGGAGCGATTTCGGTATCATCCTGCCCACCGTTTTCAGCGTGATGATCGTTGGTGTAAGTCCTATTCCGAATGCCGCCCAGGCCGCCGAAATCCCAGGAATGTGGGTTACGGCATAGAGACCGGCAAAGTAGAGCGGCAGTTTCATGAAGAGCGTAAGGCCGAGCAGGCTGCCGGCAAATCGCGGGGCGCCTGGCCGCATCAACATGGGAACCACTATAGTCAGACTGAATAAACTAAATAGGGAAAGCGCCGAACCGATCAAAAAACCCGCAGCCCAGCCACGATGACCGCAGGCCAGTATCGTCGCCGTCACCGCCAGTGAGGTAGGAGCGCTAGTTCTCAACGTACGCAGCGTCAGCTTTTCTTCAAGCATGATAAGCGTTCAAATCTCTTTCTCGTCAATTATGTCACAGAATGCGTGACATTCGACACCTTGTAATCGAAATCTCGCGAATGCGGGCAAAATACGCCTTCAGGCGCTCTATCCGGACATTTTATTGATCACGCGCATAAGCGCCGTAATCCCTACGACCATTCCCAATATTACGCCCGCCATGGCAAACCAGGCGGTCTGATTATGAACTGCTCGATCCAGGTAGATCCCACCGACGGAAAGCACCAGGACCGGCATGATGAACGAGGTCGCCGCGGTCGCCGCCAACGCCAGAGCGTTGTAACTTCCAGGCGCGACGCTTCCGGGCTTCGGCTTGTCCGGATGGGGCGGAAGCTGAACGGAAATGCGCGGAGCTTCCGGAATGTGGCCCACTCTCGGCAACTCAGGAAATCGGTCGGTCAGATCGTCGTTCTCTTCCCTGTTTTTCCTCGGCCCTTCGTCTTCCGCCATCCCCA
>JBBRKX010000156.1:0-8420 GCA_038231675.1 Chthonomonadales bacterium
ATAGAGCGCTTTTTTCAACAGCACCTTGGCATCCTCATAGCGCCTTTGTTCCTGCGCAATCGAGGCCAGTAACTCGTAAGGTTCAGAAGCGAACGGAGAATCTTTTATAAGTCGCCGGCAGCAGTCGGTCGCTTCCTCATAATGGCCCAGGTTCGCCTGCGCATGGGCATGGAGTAAGAGCGCCCTCTCCTCGTAGGGTTCTTGCAATGGCTGCGTTGCTCGGATCGTTTCCAGTGCATCGTCCACCACGGGATGGGCTGCAGACTCCGGGAAGCCATGCGCTGACACCATGGCGGGCGGCGTGGCGCGTGGAGATACGGCCGGTTCTTCAGCGGGCGGAAAATCGCGCGGCGCCTTTACCGGAATTTCTTGACTGCGGGCGCCGGCGGGTCCGTGTGTCGTCCCTGCCTGCGTTGCGCTGAGATCGGCGTGTGTTCCAACGCCTGAGGATGTCGCGCCCCCCCGTTGATAGATCACCGATTCCGGAAACATCCGCGCCTGCAGCGGCTCCACTATCTGACCGTAGGTTTCGGAGTGTCCCGTCATCAAGTACCCCCCTTCGCGCAATGTGTGAGCGAATTTACGCAAAACGGCGGACACGGCTTCCGGCTCGAAATAAATAAATACGTTGCGGCATAGGATCAGGTCCATATCGTGGATGCCCATTGCCGTGCTTGGAAACGGGTCGGCAACGAGGTTGCACCGTCCAAATGTGACGCGTGAGCGACTCGCCTCCGCGACTTGCCATCCGCCTTCTTTACGATGAAAGAAGCGCTGCTGTAGCGCCGGCTCCACCGTACGGAAAGACCACGCGCCATAGATACCCCGGCGGGCGTGCTCAAGGGCTTTCCCATCGATGTCGGTTCCCAGAATGACGACGTCCCAGCCTGGCTCGGAGGACATCCCGTGCCGCGGCAGCAGGTCATCCAGCAACATGGCCAGCGAATACGGTTCCTCACCGGTCGAGCACCCCGCGCTCCACAGGCGCAAGGTGCGCCGTTCCTGGTTATGCAAGATCAGTTCGGGCAGAATCCGCTCACGCAACATTGCCATCTGCCCTTTATCGCGGAAGAAATAGCTTTCGTTGTTGGTCACCCGCGCGATGAGCTGATCCCACTCGCTTTCGGACTCCCGAGTGCCGCCTTGCAGCAATTTATAATAGGCGTCCGCATGACGCAGATGCAGGGCCGCCATGCGCGCCACGAGGGTATCGCGCAACGCCTCACACTCACGTGGCCGCAACTGGAGGCCCGTATGTGCGGCAATCAACCGTTCAAAAGGATGGGGAAATGTCTTATTCATGCGGTAATACCAATTACGATGAGTTTAAAAGCGGTGTCTGCATACACTCCCGAATTCTTTGTTCGTAACGTTGCTATGCTTTGCGCCAGGAGTCCGCGGCATACTTATATGGCCCCCTTGATTAGCGTCGCCAATCGACTTGCCATGAGTCCCCAGATGCAAAGCCCGAGCAGCGCAACGAAGCAGAAGGGGCCAAACCGCCAGCCGCCGCGCACAAACAGTGTTTTGCCGGAGAGCCGACCAACCGTCACATCGAGTTTCGTGGGAGCGGTCGTCGATACGCGTGTTTCTTCGCGGCCGGTCGGCAGCACCAGGGAGGTGCCTCCCGCCACATCCGCGCGCGCCAGCCAGCGCCCGCACTCCAGTGCGCGCATCTGGAACATCATCCGATGCTGAATCCGCTGCACCGCGCCCCATTCCGGCGGGTCGTCGCTTGGCACCAGGAAGACCTCCGCGCCGTCCGCTGCCAGTCGTCGGGCAACGTCCGGATAGTCCATGTCGAAGCAGATCGCCACGCCGATCCGGCCTATATCGGTGGGAATGGCTCGCGCTTTCGTTCCCGGCGCCCCGTCACGAAAGAAGTGAACGGTATGGTTCTTGACGTGCGTGCCGACCACACGGCCCTCACGATCCAGCAGGAAGGCGGTATTCCGGTATCCGGCGGGATCCGCCGGGTTGAACTCATCTTTTGCGCCAAGCAGGAGATACGCGTGGTTTATGCGTGCGACGCTCGTTATTTTCTTCCACAGTCGTGGCTGATGCCTCGGGTCGGATACGAAACTGTATTCGGGCCAGACGATGACATCGACAGGCGATCCTACAATCGGCTGCGAAAGCCCAAAATGGCTCTCGTCGTCTTCGGAGTTTGCCTGCACCAGACGTATGTGGAGGGGCCGCTCGATAGAAGGCGGCGGGAGGGGAATCGCATAGAGCAGGACAAAGGCTCCAAAGATGGCAAGGCCGCCCGACGTTCCCGGTCGGCCGCGTGAAACCTGGCCGGCGAGGAGGCCCGCGCAGGCGACGATCAAGAAGGTCACGCCGTAACAACCGAACCAGGAGGCGCATCTGGCCAGCAGATGGTCGTTCACCACGGCATAGCCGAGCCCAAGCCATCCGAAATTCAGGATAAACGGCTCGGATCGAAAGTACTCGACACCGGTCCACAGTACCGCTGCCAACAGCCATGCGGGGATTTGCGGCAACCGGCGCTGGAGCCACACGAGCAGCGCGGCAAACAACCCGGTAAAGAACGCGAGAATAGCGCACAGGCTCAGCGCGGCAGGTCCGAAGAGGTTTGTGAACCAGAAGAGGTCGGCGAGGAACCACGCCAGCCCATATAAAAATCCGACAACAAATGCCAGTTTGCTCTTAAGCCCCGTAAGGAGCAAGAAAAAGGTGGCGACGCAGAGTGGCAGCAGCATCGCGAACCCGACCGGCGGAAAGCAAACCGCCTGCACCAACCCAAGGGCGATACCCAGAAGTATGCGCCACTTAAATGGAATCCTCACCACCATCCCCCCTCCGTGGCTCCGCCTATCCCCGCTCTCCCTGGATTCCGGACCCTCACCCCCTAAATCCCTCCTCTCCCTGGATTCCCGAACTGCGTTCGGCGGGCGAGGGGGACTTCCAGATGATCCGTATTCGCCCCTCTGCCCGCTTGCGGGAGAGGGGTGGGGTGAGGGTTCCCTAAGCGGGGTGTGAAACTGATAACATATTGTGGCGAAGAAGTCAACAAAAATTCCCGTTTCTTCCGCTCAGCGGAAGAAACGGGATCAATGAGCCGCGAAGCGGCATAGGAGAGGGGTTCGAACGACCCTACACTTCGTCTTCGTCTTCCAACTCGACGGGAGCTATGACCGCGACCTCCGTGCCATGCGCCCGGATTTTAAGCTCGATCTCCTCCATAACCTGCGGGTTCTCTTCCAGAAAGCCCCGCGCGTTTTCGCGGCCCTGCCCCAGACGGGTATCGCCGTAAGAGAAATAAGCGCCGCTCTTATGGATAAATCCCAGGTCGACGCCCATATCCAGCAGGCCGCCGGAGCGGGAGATCCCTTTGCCGAACATGATGTCGAACTCGGCCTGGCGGAAAGGCGGCGCGACCTTATTCTTGACCACCTTCACGCGGACGCGCGCGCCGACGGGATCGGTGCCGTTCTTGACCGTTTCGGTCCGGCGCACTTCCATGCGCACGCTCGCATAGTATTTCAAGGCGAGTCCGCCGCTGGTCGTCTCCGGATTGCCGAACATAACCCCGATCTTCTGTCGGATCTGGTTGATGAAGATGGCGGCCGTATTGGTGCGGTTGATGCTTCCCGCGACCTTACGCAGCGCCTGGGACATCAATCGGGCGTGCAGGCCAACGTGGGAATCGCCCATATCGCCTTCCAGTTCCGCCTTCGGAACCAGCGCCGCGACGGAGTCGAGGACGATGATATCGATGGCGCTGGAGCGAATGAGGGCATCCATGATATCCAGAGCCTCCTCGCCCGTGGTCGGCTGCGAGATAAAAAGGTTATCCACATCCACCCCGATATGTCTGGCATATTCCGGGTCGATCGCATGCTCTACATCGATATAGGCGCACACACCGCCCTTCTTCTGGGCTTCCCCAATGCACTGCAGGGCGATCGTGGTTTTACCGGACGATTCCGTGCCGTAGATCTCCGTGATGCGTCCGCGGGGGATGCCGCCGACGCCCAGCGCCATATCCAGCGCGATAGAGCCTGTGGAGATCGCGTCCACGTTGAGTCGCATCGACTGTCCCAGACGCACGACGCTCCCCTTGCCGAACTGCTTCTCGATGTTGCTGAGCGCCATGTCGAGCGCTTTGCCCTTTTTAGCGTCCATGGGTTTCGCGGTAATCTCTTCGGTTGCCAAGTAGTTGATCCTTTCGTTGCGCCATTGGCGCGATTCCAGAAGGACGCAGCGGCGATCCGCCCGCCGCCGCCCGCACGCTGCCTGAAGATCTACAGCGAGCAAACGACGCGCCGGCTTGCCGAAAATCGGCGGGAGCGCGAGTGGCCTCTGGCGAGTTTACGTTTCCCGGCCCCGAATCTCAAAGATAGGGCATGACCCGTTCGGCTCCCTCCCGAGGGAAGGAGATCAGGGAAAAGGGTCAATTCGTCGAAAGAGGAAAGACTTCCAAAACGGTGTAGCGCGACCCGCTCGGATACGGGTCGCTACGCATCAATACAAACTCCTCAACACGGAATACGCCCTGTTTGTCTGCCTTTTCCGCATTATTCAGATAAATATCCAGCGCCATGCCGGCGGCCGTTTCTCCATCCAAATTTTTGACCCGCGCAACCGTGACATGCGGCCTGAACCGCTTTTTTTCACAGGTAAAGCCGCGTGTGCCGAGGCTCTTATCCAGATACTCCGCAAGACGCGTCAATTCCGGAACGCCGACAGAAGCGCCGATCCATAAAACTTGTGGGCGCTTCGCATGCGGGAACGCGCTCACATTCGCAATCGCCAGCGTGAAGGGCGCCATAAGTGAAGATGCTTCTCTGGCCGCCTCAAGAGCGAGGTCCAGATCTTCCTCCGCCGTCTCGCCAAGAAACTTAAGCGTCACATGCAATTGATCGGCCGTGCTCCATCGAATCCCTTTGTCGCCCGCAATGGCGCGCAGCGCCGTCTGCGTGATGACCACGGCGTCCAGCACCGGTTGGGCAAGGGATATGGCAAAGAAGAGGCGCATGGTTTCGTTTGCACTCCTGTGAACTGCGTTCGTCAGCCCCGCAGAGCGCGCAGGCGAAGCATATTGAGTGCTGTTTGAGAGGCGCGATGGCGGACAATCGACCGGGAACCGATATAGTTCACCTTCTCGACATCGCCTCCGCCCGCATCTGCCACCGCGATATAGACCAGGCCGACCGGCTTCTCCGCCGTGCCGCCGTCCGGGCCCGCGATGCCAGTGATTCCGATCCCATAGTCGCTTCCAAAGCGTTCGCGAGCGCCAACCGCAAGCGCCTGCCCAACCTCCGGGCTAACGGCCCCGACGCGCGAGATCAGCTCCACCGGAACTCCCACCAGATCGGTCTTTGCGGCGTTGCTATAGGCAACCACTCCACCGAGGAAAACGGCGGAGCTGCCCGCGACATCGGTGATACGCTGGGCCACCAGGCCGCCCGTACAGCTTTCCGCAGTGGATAAAGTTTGATTCCGCTGCTTCAAAACGGCGACCACGGCATTTTCCAGCGGAGCGTCGTTCTCGCCGTAAACCGCGTCTCCCAGGCGAGCGCGCACCAGTTTCGCCCGCTCGGCGATCAAGTTATCGGCCTCCTCCGCAGTGTCCGATTTGGCGGTCACCCGAAGATGCACCTCGCCGACCTTGGCATAGGGGGCAACCGTTGGATTCGCGTCCTGCATCAAGTCCTTGATTGTCTCTTCCACGAGCGACTCACCGACGCCGGCCACGCGCAGGACGAGCGAGCGGATGGTTCCCACGTTGCCGGTTTTGCGGCGAAGATAGGGGAGAACGAAGTCATCGACCATGGGGATAAATTCATTGGGCGGGCCGGGAAGCGCGATGCCGATCTTGCCGTCCTTTTCAAACAGGAGACCCGGCGCGGTTCCGTTCGGATTTTCAATTGCCTGCCCATGCGCGGGAACCATCGCCTGGCGCAGGTTGCTTTCGAGCAGAGGCATGCCGCGGGATTCGAAGAAGACGCGCAACCCGGCCGCAATCGTCTCATCCCGGTGGAGCGTGTCGTCGAGCGCGATCGCAAGCCCGTCCCGCGTGATATCGTCCATGGTCGGGCCAAGCCCTCCAATGGTGATCACCGCGTCGGATTCGTCCAGCGCCTTGCGAAGCGCCGTCACCAGGCGCTCCATATTGTCGCCCACCGTGGTTCGGCGGTAGACCAGCACGCCGACTTCCGAAAGCTGACGCGCAAGGTAGGCGGCATTGGTGTCGACAATCTGACCAAGCAACAGCTCGGTTCCCACGGATACGATTTCAGCGCGCACAGGTATACATTCCTCCACATCTTTCAGCAGGGATATTATACGCGTATGCGCGCCGGATTGCAAGCGGCGTTTCGATTAAACTCACCCCGCCTGACAGACGACTTCTGAATCTTCTCGCGGAGAAGATTCAGAAACGCCTCCGTCTCTTCCCGGGCTTTCTTCGTTTTGACCGTTCAAACGACAGCAATTCACTCCAGACGTTCCATGCTTTCTTGAGATAGCGCATTGTCCTGTATCGCCACTTCCTATCGCTCCGATTTCGCGGGCAGGAACAGGTATAATCCGATGATGGCAATGACCCATTCGTTCGGTATCTGCCTTGTGTTGGGCTTGCTCGACGTCAACTCCTCTGTTTCTCTATGTGCCCTACGAACCAAAGAGGCCGGAGTTTCAATAATTCAGGTTGAACGAGACAGCAGGGTATTTTAACAAGACGTCACCAGGATACCGCGCGTTTGCTCCTTGCTGATCCTGCGATTCCTGCACGCACTGTCTGGTGACGAAGATTCTGCTCTATTGCATTCAGAAAGGGTGATTTAAGGCTATGCCGGGTTGGAGTTGGCTTGTGATGAGCAGTCTGTTACCCGTGGCCTTTTGTCTGTTGCCGGCAACATTGTTCGCCGATCAGCCCGCCGCGGACCCCGCACGTTTTGCCGCTGAAATTGCCGCGATCGAAAAGCACGATGCCTCCGTGCCTCCGCCTCAAAGCGGCATCGTATTTATCGGCAGTTCCAATATACGTAAGTGGCCGCTTTTCGAGTCCTTTCCCGGCCTGCCGACGATCAACCATGGTTTCGGAGGATCCCAGCTTTCCGACTGCGTCTTCTACTTCGATCGCCTGGTCACGCCCTGCCGTCCGAGACTGGTCGTGCTCCATGCGGGCGGCAATGATCTTGCAGCGGGCCGCTCGTCCGCGCAGATCGCTGCCGATCTGCAGGAGTTTATCGCCCGGCAGCACGCGGCGCTTCCCGGCGTACGGCTTATCTACATAGGACTTATCCCCGCGCCCGTGCGCTGGGGGTTACGCGATAAATATCACGAGACCACACGGTTGGTGCGGGCCCTGATCCGTCATGACCGCCTGGTGACGTTTCTCGATCCGGAAAAGGCGCTGCTCTCAAGGAAGGGCGAGATCCGACCGGAACTGTATGTCGAGGATCATCTGCATCTGAACGCAGAAGGATATGCGAATCTTACCCACTTCGTCTCGCGCGATGCCCGGTTACGCGCTCCGAGCGGATCACCATGATGTCGACAGGCCGGCGGGCGGGTTCGAATCCAGCCACGCCGATTCCTCTTCGCTCTACCCACGGGCAGCGCGATCCTACTTTCCCATCACGCATTCCAAACCCCTTTGGAGCCAAATCCATGACTTCCCAGCATCGAGATGAACCCCTTGCTTCCGTCGAGAATTCCGTGGAGAACGGGAGAAAGTACTTCTATCCCCCGACGCGAAAAGTCGCGCACTCCGACACCTACTTCGGCGCCACGGTCCTGGACCCGTATCGCTGGCTGGAAGACGACAATTCTGACGAGACCAGAGCATGGGTGGCGGCGCAGAACCAGGTCACCTTCGATTACCTATCCCGGATCCCCTGCCGCGAAAAGCTCGTGGCGCGCCTGAAGGAACTGGTGAACTACCCGAGATACTCTGCGCCCTTTCACAAGGGCGACTGGATCTTCTTCAGCAAAAATGATGGGCTGCAGAACCAGTCGGTCCTGTACATACAAAAGGATCTGGACGGGGACCCGGAAGTGCTCATCGATCCCAACCTCTTCTCGGCCAACGGCACCGTCCGGCTGACCAGCTTCAGTGTCTCGAACAACGGCCGATACGCGGTTTACGGCAAAACGGCCATTCCGGGCTCCGACTGGCAGGAGCTTCACGTGATGGAGATCGCGACGCGAGCGGAGCTGCCGGAAACGCTGAAGTGGGTCAAGTTCTCCGGAGGAGCCTGGCGCGGCGACGGCTTCTACTACAGCCGCTATCCTAAGCCCTTGCCGGGGACGGAGCTGACCGCGAAGAACGAGAATCAGAAAGTCTACTATCATCGTCTGGACACTGCGCAGGACGAGGATGAACTGGTGCATGAGACTCCAGACCACCCCTCCCGATTCCTCTCGGTGGGCACGACGGTGGACGAGCG
>JBBRKX010000157.1:0-8402 GCA_038231675.1 Chthonomonadales bacterium
GTGGTTTTAGACACGCGGGCGACGCTCATCGATGAGATCATTGACCTGCACGACCGCATCCTCGGCACAGTTTTCTCTCGTGCCAAGCGACACCATGCGGAGCGCTTTCACGCGTCCTGTAAGTCGATTAACGCCAAGCTGCGGATCTACTCATGTATTGGTCGCGCTCTTCTGGAAGCGAATCAAACCGGCAACGATCCGTTTGCCGCTGGTCGACGAGGGCTTCACGCAGTTACGTCGGTACACTCCTGCCTTGCTGGAGACACTCCAACTCAAGGCGGCGCCTGCTGCCTGTAACCTCCTGGATGGCGTCAACACGCTCCGCTCACTCACCAACGCCAGCTACGTAAAGTGCCGGAGGATGCGCCGACAGGCTTCGTGCGCAAACGCTGGGAGAGTGTTGTTCACACCGACGACGGGCTCGACCGACGTTTCTACGAATTATGCATACTGTCGGAACTGAAGAATGCGCTCCGCTCCGGCGACATCTGGGTGCAGGGCTCTCGCCAGCTCAAGGACTTCGAGGAGTACCTGACACCTCCCTCCCGATTTGCGGCCCAGCGTACTCAGCAGCAACTGGGTCTCGCCGTGGATACCCATTAGCGAAACGTTCCTGACGGCACTGGAAAGCGCGCTGCAGAAGGCCGAGCGACTGGCCGCACAAAACGAGTTGCCCGACGCCGAGATTACCGATGCCGGTCTCAAGATCACTCCGTTGACCAATGCGGTGCCGGAAGCTGCCGACGCATTGATGCGCCAGGCTTATGCCCTTCTGCCGCACGCCAAGATCACAGAATTGCTGCTGGAGGTGAACGCCTGGACCGGATTCATACGATATTTCACTCACATCAAGAGTGCTGAGGCAGCGTCAGAAATCAGTCTACTGCTGACAGCTATCCTGGCCGATGGGATCAATCTCGGTCTGTCCAAGATGGCCGAATCGTGTCCGGGCGTCACTTACGCCCGGCTCTCCTGGTTACAGGCCTGGCATATCCGGGATGAAAACTACTCGGCGGCTCTGGAGGAGTTGGTCAACGCGCAGGGCGAGCATGCGTTCGCGGGCTGGTGGGGAGATGGTACGACCTCCTCTTCCGATGGGCAGTGGTTCCGTGCCGGAGGCGTAGGTCAATCCGGCAGCCATTTCAATGCCAAGTACGGCTCCAACCCTGGCGTGACCTTCTATACTCACATTTCCGACCAGTACGCGCCGTTTCACACGCGGGTCATAAATGCGCCTGTGCGCGATGCCACCTACGTGCTCGATGGCCTGCTCTACCACGAATCGGACCTGCATATCGAGGAGCATTACACCGATATCGCCGGCTTCACCGATCATGTGTTCGGTTTGATGCATCTGCTGGGGTTCCGCTTCGCGCCGCGCATCCGAGATTTGAAAGACAAGACCCTCTATGTGCATGGCGATGCCAAAGCCTATCCGACGCTGTCGAGCCTTAGAGGTGGCCCGATCCAAGTCAAGCACATTCGGACGCATTGGGATGAGATCCTGCGCCTGACCGCTTCGATTAAGCAGGGAACTGTCACCGCCTCCCTGGCGACAGAGCAAACAGGTCGAGCGGGGCAAATTCCGGCCCTTGCGTCCATTCGCCAATCCTTAACGTACGATTTTTTCCGTTTCGTGAGCGGACCCCTATAGGGTTCCGACCATAAGTTTATATTCGCTTTCAAACGGATATACCCCTTCTCAACGCGCCCATGAGTCGCAACTGAGTTCGATGGCCTAGAGTACTCTCGTTATAAGCAGGTAATGACTTTGCAAGCAATATTAGCTATGGGACGCATATAATATCTTCCTTTGCATAAAATGCGCATTAAATCTCCTGCGCCGTTCGTAAATTTAATTGCATGGAGGGGATCCGGTTGTCACTATGTGACCGGATGGGCCTGAGATGCATTGTTGGCGCTGACTGTGACATGCAGTCGCACTTTTCGCCTTGTTATGGAAGAGCACTCCTATACCGCCAATAAATAGGTGGTTCATAGAGTGTTTTAAAGGCGAAAGAAATGTAGGATTGGAGGAAAAGAACCATGATTGCTGTAGCCGCTGCGGGGCTGATTTCGATGCTTATGGGCAGTCTATGCATTGAAGGACTGTTGATCATATCACGGAAAGAGTAATCGACGCACACTACAAACCCCGGTTCTCTGCCGGGGTTTGTTCTTCGGTGGCTCGATATCGAATCGCATATTCCTGTGAATAGAGCAAGTCTATTCATTGGATTATCACTGTCTATGATGGGGCCGAAAGGTCTGATTCAAATTCTGTAGGTTGGAACCGCCGGATCTATGGAAGCCGGCTCGCTTCCATGCGATAGCAAGACGAGGATGCCTTGCAAGTAGTTTCCATGGCAGCCTAGAATGTACGTCTTCCAGGGCGAGAAGCGCCATTCCGAGATCGATTCCAATGACATCCGTGTCATACCAGTTCCGATCCACATTGAATGCGTCTCCGAATCCGTAGCGACCCCATATTTTATTCCCATATCGCGCCAACATCGTATGTTCGGCCCTATGGGCAAGTTCCGGTTCAAAGAGAATGGCGGCTATGGCTCCGGTTGGTGAAACGGTGCCATCTTCATCGCCAGGCGCACTGAACGCCTTATATCCATCCGGAAAATCACCGGCATTGATACCCCAAATATCCGAAGCATAAGTCTTATGGTGCGATGCATTATCCAGACAGTATTGGCGATTGATCTGAACGGCCTCACGCGAAACGTTCCAGTAATTCCAGCCCATCATGTCCCGCTGACCGCGAAAGTCGTACAAAGCCTGCGCCATTTCGTGCAGGAATATCGGGCCGCCCGCGAGCGTTGTGCGTCCCCCATAGGAGACTTCATTCCGCTTCCATGCTGTCCAGGAAGCGGTGGGGAGAGGAGTTGTCCGCGATCCGAGACCGAGCAGGTAAAGCGTCATTAATTCGCAGTAGTGATCCCAATCGTTCTTCAAAAACCCATTTTCCGGGTTCCAGCCCATGCACAGTAGCAGCTTCTCCGGATGACTGCCGCCATTCGTTAGCATCCAATTCCAATCCATTCGATCGTACAATGTATTTGCAAGCCGATCGACCTCCGTCCCCGGCCAGCGTTGCGCGCACAACAGTGCACCGTTGATAAGGAGTGCGGTATCGATTGAGGAGATTTCGCTTTTCCACACGCGCAGTCCCGTATGCCTGTCGACAAAATGATAAAACCAGCCATGTTCGTGAAACATTACGTCCAAAAAGAAGCGTAGCGTAACAAGGGCGCGATCGAAGGCTATGTCATTAGCTATCCAACCATGCTTCACGGCGATCGGCAGACTGGCGAGAGCATAGCCCGTGCTTGCCACACTCGCGACCACGTTCGGAGCGGAACCTTCCTTGTTGCCGGCTCGGTCACTGGTTAAACCTGTTTTTGGATCGGATTGCTCCCAAAAAAATCGCACGGCGCGACGCTCTACCTCCGTGTCTAACGGGTCGCCAGCCAGAGTGGCCCCGGATGCAGGTATGCTCGCCTGCATGGTGATGAGAACCTGCGAATATGCGAGCCAGAACAGGAGGACCAATATGTTTTTTCGCTGCACAATTGTCCCTGTAATATTGCTCGTATTTGTAGAGATCGCACATCGCCTGTTTGAAGCGGCTAAGTGGGTAGATATTATACGAAGAATATCCACTGTACTAAATAGCATTCCAAACTGTCGATTTGAACACTGCCCTCGCCAAGCTTACTGTTTCATTTTTTTATTGAGGTAGGGGTCCAGTCGAAGGTAGAGAGAGGGGACCCATCACGTAGTTCGATTCCGATAGGGTTGGTTGGCCCACCGTCGGTCTGGCTTGCCGAGTGCACCGCGATACGCCGGATGCCCAATGATTTCAGAGAAATAACCTCGCCGGAGTCGGCGACACCGTTGCTGTTGCGGTCGAACCAGACGGATACTCCCTGTAGTTCTTGCCCTTCCAGCCATCCATTGTGATTGTCATCCAGTGCGGCGAGTGGTTCATATCCATCTTTCCAGAATAGCCACCAGGTCACGCTTCCAAATAATTGTAGGCCGGAGGTGATATGGCCGGTATGCTGGGGATCCCATACAAGAATGCCGGTGGTCGGCTTGACCCAGGGCCAATTTCTGCCTGATCGATCGCCTGCCAGATCAAAATCAACTTGTTTTTCCGGAGCCAGGAGGTCGCGGAGGGAAGCATGACGATCGAATGAAATCAGAATAGGAGTGATTGGACGAGGTATTTTGCGGTAGGCCGCGATCTGATTTACCCTCTGTGTCAATTCGGTCTGTTCTGTTGACGATAAGCGGCGATTCTGATGCAGGCGTACAATGCCCTGTGCGGCCTCGATGCTCACTGGATCTATTAGCCCCGCTGGGCCTGAGTCCGTTTGCGATGTCAGCGTATAGGCTTTCCGATAGCTGTGCAACGCCTCCTCTCTCAGCCTCTCCGCATTGGGCTTTCCGGGAAGCGCCAGAGTTGCCGAAGCTATTATCACGGCTTGAGGAAACGGAAGGGCTTCCTCGCACTGAAACCCCAGGCCAAGCCATGCAAGGCCATCGGCACCATCGAGAACAGTCGCTTTTTTGTAGTTTTCAATGGCATCAGAGACATAGGTCAAGCATTGAGGCGGAAGTGGTTTTGCCCTATCGCGTGGTGGGGGATTCAGACCGGTATGTGTAGGAAGCTCCGGGAGGGAACGGTATGTATAGACCCCTATACTCTCGGTGTCCTGTGCAAATGCCGCGCTGTTGATGCGCCCGAGGGTGTAGTAGCCATGTGCATCCATGGGATGCTTTTTGATATAATCGCGTATATTGGTGAGCAGTCGCTTGATGGGCATCTGCGTGGGTAACATCCACTTCGCCCAGGTAGACGACACCAGAGTACCAAACATCATCGTCACCGCGCCGATCCGCATCAATGTTTTGAGAGATTTGTTCATGATCTTTTCTCCAAAGTGGCGATGAAAAATCTACACGGCTGATACACTTTCCTGCACATGGGCTGAGATGGTTCCTACGTCGCTTATAATCCTGAGGGTGAAAGTTTGTGTTGCACCCTCAGGTCCATCCCTACAGTGCTTTCTTGGGCCTCACTTCCCAGGGGTGTGAGCCGTTATGAATGGTTCACACCTCCCGGCTATTGACCCAAGAACAGAGCGACCAATTCAGACCAGGTCGAAGCGGTCAAGATTCATCACCTTAGTCCAGGATGCTATAAAGTCCTGCACAAACTTTTCCTGAGAACCCTCCCATCCATAGACTTCCGCGATAGCTCTTAGCTCAGAATTCGAACCGAAGATGAGATCAACACGGGTTCCCGTCCATTTGACAGCGCCGGTTGCCCGATCACGACCCTCAAACACGTCCCGGGCCTCCGATGTCGCCTTCCACGTCGTGCCCAAATCGAGCAAGTTGACGAAGAAGTCGTTGGTGAGTGCCTCCGGGCGGGTGGTGAACACTCCGTGCCTGGACTGATCGGCGTTCGTGTTCAGTACACGCATGCCACCCACGAGCACCGTCATCTCCGGCGCGTTCAGTGTCAGCAGTTGTGCCTTGTCCACCAGCATATCCTCAGGCGCTGCCGCGTATGTGGAGTTTCGGAACCCGTCTTCCTTCGGCTCGAGAACGGCGAAGGACTGCACATCGGTTTGCTCTTGCGACGCATCGGTACGTCCCGGCGAGAAAGGAACCGTCACATCCATGCCGGCATTTTTTGCCGCCTGCTCAATGCCTGCACATCCACCCAAAACGATCAAATCCGCCAGCGAAACTTGCTTACCGCCCGACGATGCGCTGTTGAACACTGCTTGGATACCCTCCAGCGTGTCTAAGACTTTCGCCAGTTGAGCCGGATTGTTCACTTTCCAATCCTTCTGGGGCGCAAGGCGAATACGAGCCCCATTCGCGCCACCACGTTTATCGGAGCCACGGAAGGTGGATGCTGACGCCCAGGCGGTAGACACCAGTTGGGACACGGAAAGTCCTGACTCAAGGATCTTACTCTTCAGTGCAGCGATGTCACCATCGTCCATCAGTGCATGTGTCATGACTGGAACAGGGTCTTGCCAGATCAACTCTTCCTCAGGCACTTCAGGTCCCAGATAGCGGGGACGTGGACCCATATCGCGGTGCGTCAGCTTGAACCATGCCCGTGCGAAGGCGTCTGCAAACTCATCCGGGTTCTCATAGAAGCGTCTGCAGACCTTCTCGTAGGCCGGGTCTACCCTCAGGGCGAGGTCCGTCGTCAGCATAAATGGGGCATGTCGCTTTGTCGGATCGTGGGCATCCGGCACCGCACTGGCGCCTGCATTGTCTTTCGGTTTCCATTGATTTGCACCAGCCGGGCTCTTTGTCAACTCCCACTCATAGCCGAACAAGTTCTCGAAGTAGTTGTTGCTCCATTTCGCCGGCGTGGTGGTCCATGCTCCCTCGAGGCCACTGGTAATTGTATGAGCGCCATTGCCGCTGCCGAATGAATTTTTCCATCCGAGGCTCTGTTCTTCAATGCTTGCAGCCGCAGGTTCTCGACTAACGTATGTAACGGGATCGGCAGCGCCATGGGTTTTGCCGAAGGAGTGGCCGCCGGCAATCAGCGCGACCGTTTCTTCATCGTTCATGGCCATTCGGCCAAAGGCCTCCCGAATATCACGGGCGGATGCGAGCGGATCCGGTTTTCCGTTAGGACCTTGTGGATTTACGTAGATCAGGCCCATCTGAACGGCCCCCAGCGGATTCTCCAACTCGCGGTCGCCCGTATGCCGTTCATCTCCAAGCCACTCCGTTTCAGAACCCCAATAAATGTCTTCCTGAGGTTCCCAAACATCCTCACGTCCGCCTCCGAAACCAAAGGTCTCGAAGCCCATCGACTCCAGGGCGCAATTTCCGGTAAGGACCATCAGGTCGGCCCACGAAATTTTCTTGCCGTATTTCTTTTTAATGGGCCAGAGAAGCATGCGCGCCTTGTCGAGGTTAGCATTGTCAGGCCAGCTATTGAGGGGTGCAAAGCGCTGCGTGCCGGAACCCGCGCCACCACGTCCGTCCGAGATGCGGTAAGTACCGGCGCTGTGCCAGGCCATTCTAATAAAGAATGGGCCGTAGTGACCATAGTCGGCGGGCCACCATTCCTGTGACGTGGTCATGAGATCGCAGATGTCTTTCTTCACGGCAGCCAGGTCGAGGGTCTTGAACTCCTCCGCATAGTTGAAAGCCTTGCCCATCGGATTGGACAGGGAAGAGTGCTGACGGAGAATGTTTAGCTTCAGTTGATTGGGCCACCAGTCCCGGTTTCTCGTGCCACCGCCAGCGGCCTGCTTGAGCGCGCCCCCCTGGAAGGGGCACTTGCTTTCCGCATTCCCCGTGCCTTCATCATTCATCTCGCCTACCACCGTCGCATGGTCTTCATTATGCGACTGGCTGTCATCAACCGCATGGCTGTCATCATTCATCTTGCCAACAACCGTCGTATGGTCTTCACCATTTGTATTCACTATTGTCGTGCCCGTAGCGGTGTCCGTAGATGTCTGTTCTTCCATGACCTTACCTTCTGAATGAGAGCTATTCCGAGGACAGGGCCCCCGTCCTCGGAATAGCCAGAGTTGCCTTCGTACCCGGGGATTCCCCTGTGGGCTTTATGTTTCAATTACCGATAAAATGTCGGCTGCGCTACCAGAATACGTCTCGGATTCGTTATGCGGAACAGGATTCTGGCACGCGGGACAGATACCCCAGAAGACGATTTCCGCTTCATCGATGCGATAACCATGGTCTAACGAAGGGGTGAGGCAGGGTACTTCTCCCACGACGCAATCGACATCCGTGGTCAGTCCGCATTCTCGGCATACGATATGGTGGTGGTTGTCACCCGTGCGTAGTTCGTACCTTGCAGGATGACCGGCGGGTTGAATGCAGCGAACAAGGCCCGTATGCACCAGGGTATGGAGATTATCGTAGACGGCCTGCGTCGAGAGCGATCCCAGACGCTTGCGCGCAACGGACGCAATCGAATCCGCGTCGCGATGCTGACCGTTTCCGGTAAGCGCCGCCAGAACCGCAAGACGTGGCGCCGTGACACGTAAATGCACGCTTCGAAGTTGCTCGCCCCAATGCTTTACTTCCAGGTCCATGCGGCGATTATAGCACACTACCTGGAATGAGTCAATATGTTTAGAAAGTCAAAATAAGAATACTATCGGATGGATTATTCCTTATTTTGAGGCAGCTTCCAGTTGTATTCCGAGCGACCAATCTTCTCTCTCCTGATGAGTTTCCCATGCTTCTTAATCACTCTGTACAACTCAGCGGATGCCGTATGCGGACCCAAATTTTTGGACGCGACATTTAACTTCACTTGCAGTCCAGGCTGGCTGGCTCCATAAAGCGTTGCGATGCATCGAGTA
>JBBRKX010000158.1:0-8368 GCA_038231675.1 Chthonomonadales bacterium
CCTGGCCTTCCCCTCCGAAAGATACCCCCGCGCAAACATTTCACCTGGTTCATCTTCGTACATACCGGATCTTCGCGCTCTCCGAAGCGCCTTGCTCCGGCATATCGGCGAAATATTGACGTAGCCACTCGTCTCACGTTGATTCATGGTTTATTTCCACACTGTCTTCTCGTGTTATACGTTCGCATTTGCTCTCCTCGAGTTCCCAGTTCAGATTTTCTCCTGCGGCCCACTAAATCGCGCCTAATTTCCTCAACAAAGTTGGTCCCTTGTTGAACCTATATCCAACATCCATAGGTACATGGAGCGTCATGGGGTCGGTTACCCACCGTTGAAGTAGAACTGCCAACTCTTCTTCATTCGCTACGATCGCTAAATCGGGATGGTCAAAAGCAGGGTCTTCCAGGTCGTCACGAATCCCTTTATAGACTTCCTCCGCCACTGCGGCTTCGATTTCTAAATGACACACCAGGAAACCTATGATCGGATTGCCTTCTCCTAAAGCGGCAAATCGCGGTTCCGCGCCCATCCTCGCAGGCTTTACAACCACTCCATTCTGGGGATCCAGCATTGGATACACATATACCCACGCAAGATGGTCAGGCCGTGAGGGCGTTACCCTTGCCGCCACTTCTCGACCCAAGCGCAACCTATTAAGTATCTTTAGCGGCAAGGGCATGTAAGTTCCTCCTATTCCTGTCCCGGTCGACGTCTCCGCTTATCTTAAGCAGCTGAATTTTTCCCTCAACTAACGTATAGGCGGCCCAAAGAACACTCGCTGCTTTATACGGGTGAGCGTTTCAATCTGGAGGTGCCTGTAGAGTCCATCTACGTTACTCGCACTATGGTTGGCGAGTCTCATTATGCCCCCTTCAGACTTTACTTCTTCATCCCAACGATAAGCCCCTTTGTACCCGTAATCTTCAAGAAATTTTTTCACATCTTCGCCTTTCACCCCGGATGTATTCCTGTAACCTTCTAGTGAATGAAAGAGGGCTACTGCTTCTGCCTCCTCACGAGTTGCAACCCGGGCATTTTGTCCACTGTGAATTAACTCGAACGCCCTTTTTAGCGATGATACCGCAGGAATCTTTTCGGCTGCCTTTGATCCACTCATGACAACCTTCGATAGGTCCCCGGCTCCATCTGTGACAATCCCGGCAATATCCAAGGCCCGCTGCCAAGCAGGAACCTTATGATTATACAGGTCCTGCCCAGTGTAGCCCTCGCCGATGTTGTAAAGTGGGTTGGTACTGGCGGCAATTTGCAGAGCCTGCTTACCACGCTCGGCTAGCGCATTGACTTCGCGAAGAAACGGCGCATACAGGTTTTGCTGGGTGGGCAGGCTGTCGCCAAGCAGCGCTGCTCCGCCGTTACCGGTATTGACAGGATCGTTGCCTGGAATCGAGTAGGGATTGGGGCTATAAGACGAATCTGGTCCAGCCATCCGGCCGAGCGATGGGACATATATTTCGTAACCATATACAACATCGACCATGCCCGTCGCGGGATCGGTGTAACTGCCTCCCTGCCCTTGATAGCCGAAGAAGGTGCCCGACGCCTGGCCGGTGAGGCTCTGTCCCCACGCGCTGTACGCGCCCTGCCACAGCGCCTGCCCCACCGCGCTCCAGATCCCGCTGGTGCTGCCGCTGGGATCGAAACTATAGAACCGCTCGCCACTCCCAGCCGAACTGTCGGCGATCAGTCCATCTTGCCCCCAACTGAATCCGGCCGTAAGATTGCCGTTTGCATCCAGGGTCGCCAGAAGCGCGCCGCCGTCATAGAGGAAGTAAGACGATTGCCCCCCGACCGTCTGGCTGACGCAATTGCCTTCCGCGTTGAAGGCAAAGCCAACGTTGCCCTGCGGCGTGTTCAGAGCCTGGGTGAAATGCCCGAGGCTATCATAAGAAAAGGTTTCGCCGTTCAGGCCGGTCAGATTGCCCGAAGCGTTATAAGAAAGGCCGGTCGCGCCTGGCAGGCCGCCGGATGCGGGCGCGCTCGTCACCTGGTTGTTGCTGTTGAATGTCCAGCCACCTGCACCGCCTTGCAGGTTGCCTGCCGCATCGTATTGGTAGGAGCCGCCTTTTGTATAAGTATGTTGAGCGTCCGCCTGATACGTCTGCTGTTCCGAGGTGAGCCGACCACGTGGATCATAGCCGAACTGCGCGCTTACGCTCTGGCCTGTTTGCCCGCCGACGCCCTGCACAGCGGTTAGCTGGCCTGTATACGAGTGCTGCAGGTTGTAGGTCCAGGCGGTTCGCCCGCTGATGGTCTGCGTGATGCGGTTCAGGTAATAAGGAGCAGTTGAGGTGTCGCCCGGTAGGTTCGATCCTCCATACGTATACGCGGTGACGAAATTCGTTCCATTGGGGCTGGTTGTCGTGCGAGCGGTCTCGCGGCCGGCATGGTCGTAACTCCAGGACGTGGTATGCCCGAGCGCATCTGTCTGACTGGTAACCTGCCCCGCCGTGTTATAAGCATAGTACGTGGTTCCTAACGGAGAGGTAACGGAGGCAAGCGAGCCGTCACCGAAGTATCCGTAGGAGACCGCGAAGGTGTTGTGCCCTATCGGTAATGCAGTGATAACCGTGGTGACGCCGTGCAGCCGTCCGAGAGTGTCATAACTGTTCGTTCGACTGCCTGTGCCGTCGGTTACACTTGTCAGTCGGCCGACCGGATCGTAGGTAAAGTGGACGTTTTGTGCGGGGGTTGCAGGAAACTGAATGTCACTTACATTGTTGTCCGCGTAATACAGGTAGGTGCTTACTATCCCCCTTTCATCCGTTGCCGTCTGCACACGGCCGGCGATGTCGTAAAGTACGCTGGAGCTACTGCCTCCCGGCCATATGACGCTCTTCAGTTCGTTATTGCTGCCATACGTGAACCGAGTGGCGTTTCCCGCCCCGTCCTGCAGCTGGGTAGTATTGCTATTACCATCGAATCGGTATTGGGCCAGGGTGCCCAGCGCATCGGAGACCCCATACATCCTGCTGCGGCTATCGTAACTCCAGTTCGTCTGATTCAGGACAGCGCCGCCTGCAGCCGCCGGCGCAAGTGTTTGCGCCTGCGTCAGCACCCCATTGTTGTATGTTCCCTTTACCTGCAGCCCATTGCCCGCAGTGCTCAGGACAGGCTGCTGAGCTGAGTTGAGCTGGATACTGCCACCCAGAGGCGTCAGCGACGTGGCCGGATTTCCGGTGTCCGGAAAGAGGAACCCGGATTGCGGATCGCCCAGCCCATCGTACCCACCGATCTGGTACTGATTGCCAAGTGGATCGGTAACTCCCAGAAGGTCGCCGGTAGTGGGATGATAGGTGTAGTTCACCGTTTCATCGGCGCCGATGGGGGAAATGGCGGCGGGGGTTGTGGACGTGATCGGCTGCCCGAAGCCATTGTAGGTGACTTTACTTATGGTGGCTCCGCCGGGATCCACCACGCTCGTCAGCCGCGATGCGGGAGCGCCGTTCTCGCCGTACCGGAATTGCCAGGTTAAAGAGGTGGGATCCGTTACCGACGTCAGCAGCGTTCCGTCCACGCTATACCCGTACTGCCAGCTATGCATTAGCGGATCGACGGTGCTAGTGACATTGCCTTTCAGATCGAACAGCGTCTGCCAGGGATTCAGCGTTAGCCCGGCGTTATAAAGTTGGTCACAGAAGACCTCGGAATTTGGCTGTACAATGTCCGGGTTGTAGAAGATTCGGGTGACGTTTTTGCCGGCCGGAGCGCCCGTAAAGTCGGGCCCGGTGTTCGTTTTTGCGTTGATGGAACCGAAGGTGTCGTAGGTCAGCGAAAAGGCCGTGCTAAACAGGGAGCCGCGCGCATCGGTAAAGGTGTTGGTGTGCGCATCGATCCCCCAGCTATTGTAACCTTGCTGGGTCGGCCCCCAGGTATTGGTGAACGTTCCCTGCACGGATCCACCGCTGTCCGAGCTGCTGGTGTCCGCGGCGCTGCCGAATGTGGACGACGCAAGACGGTCGTTCGATAGGTTGAAAGGATCAGGTATATTGCTGTCGGTCGTATAGGCATAGCTCGTGACGCTCACGCCCTCCGTCTTCGAGGTGATCGCGTCCCCGTTCACCCCTCCATAGTTGTAGATCGCCTGATTGAACAGATTGATTCCGCCCGCATCGTAAACCTTAAGGGAAGTCATGTGCCCGTTGGCGTCGTACGTCAATACGGTATGGGTGTTGATTGCGTTGTTAGGGCCCAGTGCGTCGACGGCAGAGATGTAACCGCCCCCGGACAGACTATGGAATGCCAGGCTGCGACCGGAAGTGACGTCGGTCACCCTGAGGAAGGGGTCGGATGTGCTGTAGACACAGTTTTGACTGTTGCCGACATCGTCGCTGATCGAGGTCAAGCGTCCGGCTACAAAGGTGTAAGAGTAGTGTCCCACGGCCTTCAGTGCTCCCGGAGGGCCCGCGTTCGAGAGGGTATAGACGCCGGTTCCGGCATTATAAGTAAGCGTGGAATGGATGTCACGATAGGGATTCATGCCGCTATCGAAGATGAGGCGTTCTCCGTCGGCATCGGTAATGGTAAAAGCGGGTACAAAGTCGCCCGGCAGCGTTTGATAGCCGCCATAGCCTTTCGGAACATAAAGCGCGCTTTCGCCGGACACATCATAATTGGGCAGCGCAGGCTCCTGCTGAAAAGACATCGAGTAGTAACAGTTTACATTGCCCCACGGCGGCCTGAGCGCTCCCGCTTGAGTTCGGAAGGGCTGCGTATTGATCTGTGGGGAGAAGGAGAGCGGCAGCCAGCGCGTAAAGGAGGGATCCGGCGCGGCCGCAGTATTATTACCGCTCATGTCGCCCCCCGGACCGCTTCCTCCGCCGCTCCCTGGGTGGCGTGGCAATTGGAAGCCGGGAACACACGCGTCCACCGTGACCCATGCGAGCCCGCCTGCGGAGCCTGCCGCTGTGCCATTGTAGGCTAGATGCACGCTCTCCTGAACAGGGAAACTCATGGATGCTACGCCGTTGGTCACACTTAGTTTGGCGATGTGGATATTAGGCCCATCATCGCGAGTAATGTATGCATTCGTGATCGCATATGCGGACAGGTCTGACTGGCAGCTCGCCCAAGTGTCTATTGGGAAATTAACATCGCGACTGTCACCCTGAGCGGTAACGGATCTGCTGTACGTGAGTTTTACATATCTGGGCGCGGGATCCAGGTGTATATCGCCATATTTCGGCACCCATGTCAGTGTAAGCTTGATTGCGGCGTTCTGGGTCGATACCGTGTCCTCATACGCTTGCGTAAAGCCGCTGGAGGTTATCGTCTTCATCGTGAGTTCCAGTTGCGCCGAAACGCTGCCGGAAGTGCTTGATGAAGGCTGAGGCGTAAAGGAAGACAATGGAGTCGAGGAACTTTGAGGTATAGCAGTAAGCTGGCTTGCCCAGTCGACAGTGTCCTCAAGGTAAAACGGCAAGGGTTTGGGATCGGTCCTCACCACATTGCCCAGATATGAGGTGTCGATTTTCCAATAACCGCCGGTTGAATTTGTTCCAACCAGTTGCAGCAGTTGGTCCCCATCAGCGCGAATGACGTCTCTTGGCACCGCCCAGACAATACCCAGGGCAAGCAGCATTCCTGCCATCCACCCGGAAATACGCCGTGTCCATGACATTGTGTTCGGTGCTGCGAAGATGTTACGTATCATCATTGGGTTAAGAGAGCCTTTCTTCACGACTGCAGGGCTTGAATGAGGGTTAATTAGATCAACAACACGTAGAGCGCAGCGCTGCGGAAGTTATCACGGCAGCTTTTCAGCGGGACCGATAACGAGTAGTTCGCCGCGCCAGACATGCTGAAGTTGCTCGACGGTCCAGACTTGCTGACCTGAAGACGGGTCAGCCAGATACAGCCGATGCTGCTGAACGCCAGTCAAGATCACGAAGTGTCCAGGATGAAAATACAAAATACAGGGAAGTGGGGTCTTCCCAAGTTCGGACAGGCGAATTCTGCGACCAAGAGCGCTCAGGCCCTTCTGTTGCGCAGCCTGTTGTAAGCCCATCACGGATGTGCCAGCTTCGGTTGTCCCGGCCCTTTGCGCGATTTCGTCTTCGTCCACGTCAATACCGTAATAACGACAGACCGTCGCCAGCGCTGCCGGTCCGCATGTATTGCGATGCCGCTGTGTTTGGAAAACGGGGGGTGCCAACACCCTTTCTTGAACGCCGTGGCGTTGCTCAGCGATTGCTCCCTTTGCCCACCGCGCCAGCAGGCCGAAGCCGAGGACCGGGAAGATAAGGAAACCGAATGCGAAGCGATGCCTCCAGGCCCGGCCGGTATGCAGTGTTCGGATGGCGACAGGTAAGGCGGGGAGGCTCTGACTCACCGTGCCCATCAAGAGCCACAGGGCGCTCAACGGTTTGAAACCGTGATGAAGAAGCGATACGCCCGGCCGCCAGTAGCCCTGCGGATCTTCGTTAAAGCCCAGACCGTGTACATCGTAGAGCACAAAGAGCGTAGGTACGGCGGCGATCACGAACGAGGGCAGCCACAGACTCACCGGCGCTTTGCGCAAGGCGAGCAGCACGAGCGGCGGGAGGAGCAGGACATAGTGATGCTCCCAAACGTCCTTGTAGAGCAGCAGATAGGCCGCGCTGCATGCGGCATAGAGCAAAAGCAGGCGATATTCGAACACGGGCGCGACATGCGTAGACGCTTCCTCGGCGTCAGTATCCACTGAGTTCTGCAACGGCAGTGGTTGCGCTTCCTCTTTTTTTGCCTGCCAGGTGCGCGCCGTCAGCCAGGCGAGCAGTGCTACGACGATCAGAACGGCGGCGTAGTAGAAGGCGAGGAAAGGGGCCGCCTGCTCGTTGAGAACGCTATAGGCGAGCGCCATCAAACCCTGGTTGCCCGCGTGCCAGGTGGGAAGCGGCATGGTGTTCAGCAGGCGGAAGAGCATCCAGCCCGCAGGTCGATGCGAGAAGTAGAGCCAGGAGGAGAGGAAGAGAACGGCGGCAGCGCCAAGCGCGCTCTTCCATCGACCGCGGAAGAGAGCAAGGGGAAGAAACAGAACGGGCATAAGCTTAAGCCATACGCTCAGTCCGAAGAGGCCGTCACCCCACCAGGCGGACAGCCGTGAGGGGGATGTGGCAGGCGGGCGCGGCTGCCAGGCAAGATAGGACCAGAAGACAAGGCTTGCGGTAACGAAGGTGAACTGTCCGATATAGAGCTCGAGGTAAAAGGGGGAGAAGAGCAGCCACATCGATGCGGCCAGGTAGCCCGTCGCTTTGTCTGGAGCGTGTTCGAGGGTAAGACGAATGTTGCGCATAAGCGCCCATTCGCAGACGATGATCCAGACGGCATACGCGGACACAGCCGGCAGCAGGCTCAAGACCGTCCCGAGCGTATAAGCGACGATTGGGGCGTACCGGAAGGCATAAGCATACGGAACGCCGTCTGCAGCGATGGTGTAGAGCGATTGTCCGTGTCGGGCCTTTACCCCGGCAGCATAGATGGAGAAGAAGTCCGCTCCCGGTCCAAAGCGGTGCATACTGTCATTGAAGAGGGCGTTCAGCCATCCGAAGTGCAGAGAGAGAATAAACAGCAGTTGCACCAGCAGGCCGCACACAAAAAGCAAGCGTGCGGGCAATGTAATGCGTGAGCATGAGCGGAGAAGTGAGTGCATGGATCGGGCCCTAAAGAATGGGATGGTATGATCGCCACTGCATGTAGACATAAAAAGCATGCTATTCAGGTGCAGTGCAATTCAGCATTCCTATGCGAAGCAAAAACACTTTGCTCCGGAATAATAATGCACATACCGGTATAAAGAGCGTCATGGAATAGAGAGTGACCATTCGCCCTCTTTTGAGCGATCGCATGATTATATAACAACCATTCTCGATTTGTCAACAGTTTTTTGACATAGGTCCCTATGTGTCACACTAAGTTGAGAAGAATCGTGCGGTGTTGTTTTTTGTATATTTGAAGCAGGGCGGAGAAAGATAGCCACCGATGACCGCTATTTCCTTGAATACATTACCCGACCCGGAGCTCGCAAAGCGAGCCGCACACAACCGACGCAGCGTCGCAGATAAATTGCGCATCATTCGCGATGCCGACGCCTGTGCGCATGGGCAGTTAGGAGCGCTGCTTCGCAAAGAAGGGATCTACTCCTCTACTCTGCTTTCCTACCGAAAGCAGCTTGAGGAGGGAAAACTCGCAGAAAACCCCCGTGCGCGCTCCGTTCAGAAACGACGCGAAGCAGCCGCCAAAAGACAGCACTTAGCGCGCAGAAACGAGAAACTCGAAAAAGAGAACCGCAAACTCAAAGCGCTCATTGAACTCCAAAAAAAAGTCGCGGAACTCTTTCAGAGCACGATGGAGCAGACGGACAACTTTTAGA
>JBBRKX010000159.1:0-8333 GCA_038231675.1 Chthonomonadales bacterium
GCGGAAGAGATCTATGATCAGGTCCGAAAAGTAAGTCCGACAACTTCGCTGGCAACGGTGTACAAGACCCTGGATACGCTAAAGGAACTGGGGGAAGTGCAGGAGATGGAGTTTGGAGAGGGATGCAATCACTACGATGGTGTCGATCCGGTTCCGCATCCGCACGTTGTCTGCACCCATTGTGGGAAAATCGAAGACGTTAAGGTATCCGGAGTAAACACGCTTCAAATCCAGGCTACCGAGGCGTCCGGGTATCGGATCACCGCGCAACGCGTGGAGTTTTATGGATTGTGCCGGGTGTGTCAACAGGCTGCCGGGTAACACGGCTTTATACATATGGCAGCACCTATCCTGCCGCGACAGTCTGCAGATAGGCACGCATTTGTCGCTTATCGAAAATCATTCTCTATAAACAATGGTTCTCCTATATTATCGCACTGAACCGGATTTGAGTGAGTTTTGCCTTGAGGCAAGGACGAAGGGAATACAGACGTATGTTGCAGGCGAGCCAACCAGCACCGAGCAAGGCACAGGCCGAAACCCCCTCGGACGCGCAACACCTCCTTGAGAGAATACAAAAGAATTGGTCGCTGGAGATGGATGGGGCGGACATGTACGGCGCTCTGGCCGAACGCGACAAGATCCCCGAGCGCAAGACTATCTTTCAGAAACTCAGCGACCTGGAGCGCAAACATGCAGACCAGTGGGCAAAGCGTCTCCAGGAGCTAGGCGGAGAGGTTCCGACGTCGCATAGCGGCAAAGCGCATGCCATTCGGATCGCGGACACGCCCGGTGGTATGCAGGAAGTTCTCCAGGCTATCGAGCAGGAGGAGCGTCGCGATGTGACGGCTTACCTGAAGCAGATGCGTGAGATCGAAGACGAACCGACGCAAGCCATACTACGCGAAGTGATTCTGGACGAGTTTACGCATGCCCATGTTCTCCAGCGCCTGTATGCTCAGAGCAATCCGCGTTCCGCCCTGGACTATCTGGTGCGCCGCCAGCGCCAGGGAACGGGTAGCTGGATAGGCGACGCGGTATACGGCGTGAACGATGGCCTGGGCGCGATCTTCGGCATCGTGAGCGGAGTGTCCGGAGCGACGCTGGGCGACAGTAAATATGTGTTGCTGGCGGGCATCGCGGGCGTGGTGGCAAGCGCCCTTTCCATGGGATCGGGAGCCTACCTCGCGGCTAAGAGCGAGCGCGAAATCTATGATGCGGAACTGCATCGCGAACGCGAAGCGCTCCAGGAGCATCCCGAGGCCGCCAAAGAAGAGCTGGCGATCTTTTATCAACTCAAAGGCGTGCCCGAAGCAGACGCCACAAAGATCGCCGAATATCTGGCGGTAAATCCCAATCAGTTCCTCAAGACGATGGCTGCGGAAAAGCTGAACCTTACGGAAGATGGATTGAGCAACCCTGTCACGTCGGCGGTTTCAGGATCTCTGTCCACGGCGCTGGGGGCGTTTATCCCGATCCTGCCCTTCTTTTTTATGCACGGCTATCCGGCCGTGATCGCCGCCGCAGTTATTTCCCTGATCGCGCACTTTGCCGTTGGAGCCGCCAAGAGCCTTGTGACGGTTCGATCGTGGTGGAGCAGCGGTTGGGAGATGACCCTTATCGGCGCTTTAGAAGGGATTGTCACTTATTTCATCGGAATTGGGCTTGGGCACATGGGCGCTTAAGAGCTGCGGTACAGGCCTGAAATAAGGATGGAAGACGCATGGAACCTATTCAAATGGGAAATGAGGCGAATGTGAAGATGCGTGTTGAGACTGCCAGTGGCATCCGAGGCACGCTGATGATTGCCCTGGCAGCCGTTTTATGGGCAAATTCGATAATTAGCACCCACGCGGAGACGGTTCCTAAGACAGGCGACACTGCCCATGCCGAGGCATTTGTCGACCCGCAAGCTGTGGAGCTCCTCAAAAAAGTCCTGCGGCGACTGCGCTCGATCCGAACCCTCTCCGGCGTCTGCACGCATACTACGCGCCGGCAACATGGCGGATCGCCCTTCCATACTGATGTCCTGGTCAGCGCCAGTCGCATTCGGCTGATGCGTCCGAACTTTACCTGGACCACCACGGCGTTGCTGTCTCAAAAGGCGGGCGGGAAGGTCTTGCGGGCGTCGCAGTTTCGCACCACTGCATCCGACGGACACAGAGAGTGGACTGTTTATCACAGCGGGCACGAGTTCTATACAGGGAAAGTCGCGGCGGACGGGCATGGGCTATCCTTTAAGGACCTGGCCCCGCTCGATGGCTTCTTCGATCCAGAAGACTTCGTCATGGCGCACATCCATGCTCTGCGGAAGGAAGGTCTGCTGCGGAGACTGGTATTAGGCGCTACAGTCCGCACGAATGGGGCTCCGCACCGGCTTGTCTGGCTGGTCTATCAGCGCGCCGGCAGCCAGGTGATCGAAACCCATAAGTATTCCATTGGAGCCGACCTGCTTATTCATCGTATCCAGATTTCGTTAAGCACCGGCGAAGTAGAAAATTCCATCGATTTGTCGCATGTTCGCATCGATGCGCCGATGGCAAAGTCCACTTTCGCGTACAGCCCGCCGACAGGGACGCACCTTCATGGGGATACACCTGAAGAGGGAGTTACATCAGTGCTTGCGAAAGGCGCTCTCGCCCCCGACGCCACGGTACAGGATGCGGAGGGCAACCCTGTTCGGCTTGCGGACTTCCGCGGGAAATGGGTGATCCTGGACTTCTGGGCCACCTGGTGCGCTCCCTGTGTCCAATCGTTCCCTGGTTTAAACGCCATCGCAAGACAATATAAGGACAAAAATGTGGTGGCGTTGGCGATCAGCGCAGGGGATATGCCGAAGGTGTTTCAAGCCTGGCTGCTGAAGCACAACCATTATGACACGATCCGGTTTGCGATCGACGCTGCCGGCATCGACGGAAAAGGCGTGGACAAGTTGTACAAAGTCGGCGCTCTGCCGACTCAATTCCTGATCGACCCCACCGGTAGAGTCAGCGCGTCCTTTGAGGGCTACGACAGCCACAGTCATGACCGGCTTGCAGAGGCGCTAAAGTCTGCTGACCTGGCGCCTGGATCCGTTCCGCAGACCCCGCAATCTCCGTAGCTCACCTTGTGGCAGCCAAGCTATTCCGTCCTCTAACGTCAATCGTCGGAATGAACGCTCGACGAAATGCCCGGTGAAATGAATTGCGCCGCTGGGTGCGCCGTGCGTCCTTCGGACACCAGCCTCGTGAGAGGGTATTCTCCAAAGGAGAAGCGCCCCCAGCAGAGGAGGCGCTCCTGAATTCAAGGTAGACTTCGATCCATCCCACGTAACATCAGGGGACTAATTTCATCAGATAGCTGTCGTGCGCATCGGAGTAGCAGGTCCATACCGCATGGGTCCGCCGGTCCACCGCGATCGTATGTGCGCCTGCCGGAGCGGGAACGTTGCCAAGCAGCTTTGCGCCGTCCGCCGTCTCCTGCACTACGGAAATCATGCCCTTGCACGCGCAATAGATCCGCTGATTGCCACGATCGAACGCGATCTGGTCCACGCCCTTCGCGATATCCACCGTCGCGATCACCTTGCCGGTTTTCAGATCGATGACCACAAGCTTGCCGTTGCTGCCGGCGGAAAAGAGATGTTGCGTCCTGCCGTTGATCGCCAGCCCATGCGGGCCGGTCGCCGGGGCGGTGTCGAACGTCTTTTCGACCTTGTTGGTAGCCGGATCGATCACCTGAACCGTATTGTTGCTCTTGATGTTCTGGTAAATCCGGTCGCTCGTCCTGTCGTACTCCACCTTCTCGGGCGCGGCGGGAATCTTTACGGTGGCGACGATCTTCTCGGTCTTTGCGTCGATTACCCACACATCCTCGCCATCATCGTGATCGGCATAGACCATCCCGTTCTTGGGACAGTAGAGAATGTCGTCGACGGGACCGGTGACGGCGATCTCGCCGGTCTTCTTGAGCGTAGTGTAATCCAGGATCACGACCTTATGTTCTTCGTCATCGCCCAGGAATATTTTATTGTCTGTACGGTCGAACGCGACGCCCTGCGCGGTTCCCACCGCGACCGAAGGAAGGGCCGTGTCGGTCTTCATATCTACGATCGCGACTGTTTTGGTGCCCTTATGGGTTGCGAACACACGTTGTGAAAAGCCGTCGACCAGCATCCAGTCGAACCCGCCCGGGCCGCCCGGAATGGTAATTGGCTTTTGCGCGGTCAGCGGCATGTCGGCCAGCGCGGGCAGGGAGACAAGCCCAAACAACGCGGCCGCCAGGAATGGGAAATGACGGATTGAAATCATGGTATGATCCTCTCTGATGCAGGGATTTTCGAATCTACTCTTGACTATTCTACTTCGGGAATCGTTAAAGGCGCGTGAATGGTATCTTGGACTTTCCTCAGAGAGAAACGTGCCATACATCGTGTTAAGGATTTTTTACCCGACATGCGCCTGCATGCTCAAGGGGAGCGAAACAGCGAAACTATTATGCCTCTCCGGCAGTCCATCCTATAGCGACACCGCATTCCCATCTGGTGAGATTCCAGAGACAAGGATTCTTCCGCCATGAACCTTCGAACCGCCGGGCCAACGCTTGTTCTCGTCCTATTGGCCGTATTCGCGACCGCCTTTGCATTTATCAATTATAACAACAGCGTAAAGATCTGGCCGCTCCAAAGCCTGCATCCGCTGACGCTGGTGATCGGGATCGCCCTGGGATTGGGGGCGGGGGTCGGTGGGCTGCTCGTCCATCTGATCCATCATAAGCGGCTGCCGGCCGCCGACGCGGAGAGAATAACCGCAGCGACAACCGGGGCCATCAGCAATCCTAAAACCGCGAATAGGCTGTAGGATCACTCTATGGGAAGGTCGGCGCGCTGGCTCCATTCGTTCCAGGAGCCGTCGTAGTTGGTGAGGTGCGGGAAGCCGAGCATGGAAAGAGCGAAGAGGATAGAGGTGGCGGCAACGCCGCCGTTGCAGTAGGCGACGACATGGGACTCGGGCTGTGTTCCGCTTTTCGCGACAAGATCCTGAATCTCTTCGGAGTTGCGAAACGTCCCTTCGTCTGTCAGGAACGCCTCGCGGGGAAGGTGAAGTGCGCCGGGGATATGCCCGCCGCGCAGGCCGCGCCGAATGCGGCCCGTATACTGGCCTTCATCCCGTGCGTCGATCAGCGTGACATCCGGGCGGCCCAGTCCGTCAAGGACCTGCTCCGCCGTGGCGCGCCATTCCGGCTGCGGACGTGGGGTGAAGATTGCGGGTGGGAACCTGGGAAGATCGGCTGTAATGGGGAGCGCTTCGCGGATCCAGCGGGCCCAGCCGCCGTTTAGCACCCGGACGTTTGTATGGCCGTAGTAGCGCATCGCCCACCAGAACCGAGTTGCAAACTGGGACGTGGGGTGCGAATCGTATGCGATGACCTCATGCGCATCGCCGATTCCCGCCTCGCCAAGAACACGGGCGAATTTCTCCGCCGGGGCGATCTGCGCAGGGACGGGGTCATTCTCGTCGATGATGTCCCGGGTCCAATCCAGGTACACGGAGTCCGGAATATGGCCTGCGGCGTATTCTTCCGGAGCGCCGGCGTAGGTTGCGGACTGAGCCCCCTCCGCGTCTGTTTGCGTACGGACATAGCCACGTAGGTCCACAATCCGAATCAAGGACGGGCCGACCGCGTGGCGCAACGCCAGCCAATCCGGCTCTACGAGGTGCGTATGTCGCAATTCGGCAAGATCTTGCGCAGGCACAGGCTTTCCTCCGAAATTCAACATCAGAGTGGGTGGCGTTGCGCGAGGGCGCGATCGACACCAGGTACTGTCTCAGGACCCTTTGCTGGATACCGTCATGGGAGGCGCATGCGACGTGCGGCTCCCCACGACCGCAATCAGCGTATCGTTACCGAGCCATGGCGCGGAGGAAAGCAAGCGCGTCGTTTCCTCGACCGCTTCGTCCGTGACAGCGCAGCGGACCGTCTCCTCGAAGACAGTGCGCGCGGCCGTATGATAGTCCTGAAATGAAACGATCTGAGAAGGCGTCAGTTCCTCAAGAAGTAAAATCAGCGATTCCGCAGCCGACTTGAAGGAAGGGAATGCGGCCTCCGGTCCGGACCGCCTGAGAAGGGCGCTTGCGATCAGGGTATGCGCCTGCCATTCTAACTCCGGGAGACGCGTCTTCTCCCGGGTGAAGAGACGCGTCAGGTTAAGCTCCGGAGAACAAAGGATGGCCGGGATCATGTCGGCCTCTTGTTCGATAAGCTGTGTCAACTGGCCGGCATCCTCGCTTCCGGATAACTCGACGGCCGCCCGTGCTTCACGCTCCATGGCGATATCGTCCCCTGCTTTCGCGAAACAATTCGCAAGCGTCAATCGCGCCGCGACTCGATCCTGTAGAGATTGGGCTTCACCCGCCGCGTCGACTGCGGCTGCCGCCTCAACAAAAGCGAGTTCCAGCAACGATTTTCCGGTGGATGCCTCGGCTTGACCGTCCTTATCCTGGAATAGTCCCAGATAGGCCCGGGCGCGCACTTCGTGTGCTCGCGAACACTCCTCTTTGCGGCCTACGCGAGCGGCCTCCTGCGTTGCATCCTGTCCGTAGTCGAGGGCGTCGTGCCAGCGGCCAAACGCCAGAGAGCACTCGGCTTTTGCGAGGGAGGCAAGGATCATGGGGAGCGCGCCCTGATGGCGGCTCGCCAAACGGTGCGCTGCTCGCGCGTTGTCCCGTGCGGCTTCCGAAGCGCCAAGAGAAAGCTGGACCCTCGCCAGAAGGGCATGCGCGATGCTGGTGCGCTCGTTATCTTCGAGCAGCATGCCGGAGAAAACCGCGTTCTCCAATCGCTCGCGCGCCTGCCCTAGCCGCCCGAGCGCGAAAGCGCTCCGTCCCAGATGGAGCAAGGCCTCGACAAACAGCTCCGCGTCCTGACCGGAAACGGCATGTTTGAGGCCCATTGTCCACAGTGCCAGCACCGAGTCGAACCGCCCGGTCGAGACTGCGATATCGGTGAGTGGCCCGCGATATTTCGCGACGCTCTCTCCGCCGTGGAGGTTTCTGTCCGCGCGAACGCTCGCCTTCGAAGCGGCCTGGCAGACACAGCGCAACGCCTCGTGATACCGTTGCTCTCGATGGTGCAGACGGCTCATCGCGAGAAGGGGCATTGCGATACCGGGCATATCCGGGCTGTTCAGGACATCCCCGAGCAAGGCGCGGGCCGCGTCGAATTGCCCTGTATCGATAAGAAGATCGGCGAGGGCTGCGGTGACCCGTGTTCGCTCGATATCCATTCCCTGCGCCGTGAAAATATCGCACGCGGCCATCAGGTTGCGAGAGGCGTCCTCAAATTGTTGGTTCTGTCGCTTTGCTTGCCCCATTTCCTCAAGAAGCAGCGCTTCCCGCACGCGGTCCTGCAGAGCGCGCGTGAGGGCAAGTCGCTGTTCGATCGTGGAAAAGTAGGCGGCCGGATTTCTGCCGACATGGTCGTAAGCTGCCGCCAGCACCTCTAGATTTCGGATCTCGCCCCGCACGCGAGACCATGTATCCGGCTCCTGGCTTTCGAGGGTGGGCGAGCCCGCCTCCAACAGGTTTGTCTCGCCGGCGAGCGCGAGAGCCGAGCGAGCGTCTCGATCCGGATCGAAGAAATCGATCGGGACATGGGTGATCAGCGCGACCTGTTCGAGGATAGGAGCGGGGATGCCCGTGATTCCCCGCACATATTGGTAGATAAAAGACGGAGATGTGCCGGTCTTCTCAGCAAGTTCTTTCAAAGTCAAGCCCGCCTGCGCGGCCGCCACCTTGATACGCTCACCGATTCGCGCCCTTTTTTCGGGCGTGTTTAACTTATTCCTGCGTGCCATGCTCTTCTCCTCAACAACGGAACGGTAGATAATGGGTGATGCTGGTTATGATGAACAAGGCCTCGCCAGGGAATGCATGAGGCTATCGAGCAAATGTGCAAATTCTGGCGACGGCTTCGCCGTCGATGGTATCCAGACGTGGTCCCAGTTTTGCGACCACCTGCGCGGCCATGTAAGCGGCCAGATGGCCGGTCTGCTCCATTGGAAGCCCGTGCGTGATGCCGTACAAGAGCCCGGCGGCGTACATATCGCCGGCGCCCGTGGTGTCCACTGCCTGCACGGAAAATGCGGGGATCTCATGCAGGGTGTCGCCGTCTCGCAACAGGGCGCCGCGCGCCCCCATGGTCACGGCGGCGAGCGTGCTGTACGGCGCCATGGCGCGGATCGCATCTCGTGGAGTCTCGGTGTCGGTAAGCGCCATGGCCTCGACATCGTTTCCGATCAGAAAATCGACATGCTCTCTGGCGATTTTGAGGAAATCCTCTTTATGACGGTTCAC
>JBBRKX010000160.1:0-8286 GCA_038231675.1 Chthonomonadales bacterium
CATCGCCCCCATGAAGGATGCCGCTGTCCGCCTTCTTTTTTCCGTCGACCCACACCTGGAAAACAACCGACCCCTGCCCATTCTTTTCGTCGTCTACACCGGCCATCGCAACGAATTTAGTCGCGACGCCTTTGAGATCGATATTGAACTGGCTGATGGCGTGCGTGCCGATTCCATGCGTGTATGTGGCGCCCTTTAACTTGAGATCATTGTTGTCGATGGATTTTCCCACATGAGCGGTCATATATCCGGACGACATTTTGCCGATGTCCAGGGAATCAAGCCAGATGGCATTCGCGGGCGCACTTTCTGCCCGAAGGGCCACGGCATCTTGCGCGTTCGCCCGACCCATTGTCAGGAGAGCAAGAACACAGATCCCCACCACTGCAGGGGGCATGCCATGTCTCAGCCTATTTGCGTGTAGCACTCTTATAACTCCTTTACACATCTCAAATCACCTTGCTAAATTTCCTGAACGGAGCAGATCAGCGCGTGAGTCCTGGAATTCAACTTCAATCGTCACCAGACGCTTACGCGATACTCTCTCCATACACGCTTGTAAACGTCCATGGTTTGCCTCGCAAGACTATCCCAGTTGAAGACCGCTCTCACGCGTTCATAAGCGCGGTCGGCCATTTCTCGAGCAAACGCCGGGTTATGGATATCCCGTAACAATCCCCATGCGAGGCTGTCGCTGTTCTCCACCCAGGTAACGGTGCCGTCCACGTTGTTGGTGATGATCTCCGGCAGTCCGCCGGAATCGGAAACCACCACCGGAGTTCGCGCCGCCATGGCTTCCAGAGCGACGATCCCGAATGGCTCATAAAGACTTGGGAAACAGGCGATGTCGGCCACTTTGTAGAGGCGAAGCAGATCGTCGTCCGGGATGAAGCCTGTGAAGAGGACGTGGGGGCCAATTCCCAGTCTGTTGGCTTGATCGATCAGATGTTGTTTGTACCCGCCGCCCGCGATGACCAGTTTGGTATGATAGTAGCCGGATCGCACTTTGGGTAAGGCGTCGATAAGGACCTGGGCTCCTTTTTCTCGCACGCCGCGACCGACGAACATGATGATCTTCTCTTCCGGCGTTGCAAACCGGGCGCGAAATTCCGTGGCTTCCGCCGCCGGAAAATCAAAGTCGAATTTGTCCGCGTGGACGCCATTGTAAATGACATCGAGCTTGTCCGAAGGAGCATGTAAGGCATATTCCGCCTCTCCCTTCATGAATTCCGAGCAGACAATGACCCGCCAGGATTCGGTGACAAGTTGATGTTCGATCCCGTTGATATATTTCGAGATCTCCGAATGAATTCCATTGTTACGGCCGAACTCCGTCGCGTGAATGGTTGACATCAAGGGCAGCTTGAATTTGTGTTTCAACTCGGTCCCGCAGAAGTAGGAGAGCCAATCGTGCGCGTGAAGAACGATAGCGTCTTTTTCCGTCAGCTTTTTGGGATCGCGAAGAGCCCCGTTTTTCGTACGGGCCGAAAGCCACTCGGTACACAGGGCATGCGCCCTGTTCTGCATGGCGGCATTGAGTTGATGGACCCAATGAATGAAATCTTTGTGCCCACCCGGGGCGTCGTAGGGCGCCACGCGGTGGATATGCACCCCCTTAAACACCTCCTCCGCCGGGGCGCCCGGAAAGTCGCACGTCACCACGTGCACCTCTACTCCAGGCAGCTTGGCGAGGGACCAGGACAACTCTTCGGCATGGCGGGCAATTCCGCCTATGATTTTCGGCGGATACTCCCACGATAACATCAGGACGCGCAAGAGGCTTCTCCTTATGGTTGTTCTTAAAGACTGTTGCGAGTGACTCTACGGGGCCACCCCGAAATTTGCCGATGAGAAGGAGTTCTCCTCAACAGCCGGCGAACATCGTCCCACAATTCGACACGCCTGGACGCCCTTCCTGCCTCTTCGTTCCTTATCCTATGCGAAGCCAGGCAGGAATTGAGGGCGGCGGCGGCGAACGTGGCGCTGATATTGGAAGTCAGGAGTGTCGTACCATGCGCTATGTCCTGGGCATAGAAAGCGGAAGAGCGGGTGTTACCGCAGTGGTGGCAGATACGACCGGCTGTCTGCTGGGAAGCGGATACAGTTGTGTAAACTCCTGGACGGGCCCTGGGGCTCTCGCAGAGACGACCCGTGCAATGGCCGAGGCGATCCATGTTGCCAAGGTGCGCGCCGATCTGGAAAACGGGCAATTTCTGGTCGCCTGCCTGAGTGCTCGCCTGCATCAAACAGCGCTGGCCGCCCAGGCGTCGGATAGTGCATCCGTCGTTATTCATCGGACCCAGGCGCAGACCGTCTTTTACTCCACTACTCTCGGGCATCCGGGCGTCGTGGTGGTGGCGGGCCGCAGCGCGCTCGCATATGGAGTGGATCAAGAAGGACGGGACGCATCGGCCGGAGGCTGGTCGCTCGGCACGGGCGATCCCGGGGGCGGATATTGGATCGGCCTCAAGGCGTTGAATGCTTGTTGTCGCACAAGCGATGGGATCGGAAGGCCGACTCAAATCTTGCCGCTTCTCCTCCACCATCTGGAAGCCCAGGACCTACGGCAGGTACAGGCATCCTCCCTGCATGGCCGACAGCCTGTCTCGGATGAGATCTCCGGCCTTGCGGAAATCGTGTACCGGGCCGCGCTGAGCGGCGACGCCATCGCGCTGAGCATTTTGCGTGAGGCAGGCAAGGAACTGGCCCTTACCGTGAGTGCGGTACTCGAGCGCCTCGATCTGCTAAAAACACCTGTAATGATTGGAACTGCAGGGGGAATATTTCGTTCCGGGCGTCTGGTGTTACGCACATTCCGGGAAGTCGTTAAGCGCAAAGCGCCCCTCGCAACCATTGTGCCTGCCCAGGTTCCTCCGGCGGTCGCCGCCGCCGTGATGGCGGTCGAAGAAGCCGAAGGCCCGCTCAACGGCGAGATGCGCTCGAATATATTGTACACGCTCCCCCGCCTTGGCTCCGTCCGGCATTAAAACCCGGTCACACCACACGAATGGATGCATGCTCCGCTCTTATGACGCTCCCGATGACCGCTCGCGTCGGAACACCATGCCGTTCCAGGGCTTCCAGTAAACGCCCCAGATCCGCCTCGCGGACGCAAATCGCCAGCCCGCCGGAAGTCTGGGGATCATACAGAATACTCTTCAGGCCCTCCCGCACCGACTCGCGCACCGTAACCAAGCCAGCGAGGTAGCTTTCGTTTTCTCGTCCGCCTCGGGTCACGTTGCCGGCCTCCGCTAAACGTGTCGCATCTGCCAGAACCGGGATTGTATCGGCGGTCACCTCCAATCCGACTCCACTGGCTCTCGCCAGATGGAACAGATGGCCTAGAAGGCTAAATCCGGTGACATCCGTGGCGGCATGGATCCCGGATTCCAGTCCGATTCCCACTTCTCGCATGGCCGCCGCCGCCCCCGCATTCAGTGTGGACATGCTTTGAACCGCCGCGCGGAGGGTTTCCTCGGGACATGCATCGAACTTCGCCGCCGTGGTGATGATGCCCGTACCAAGTGGCTTCGTCAGGACGATCTTATCCCCCGGCTGTGCGCCGGCATTTGTGGCGATGTGCGCCGGATCGATCAGGCCGGTGACCGAAAGGCCGAACTTCGGTTCGGGATCTTCGACGCTGTGGCCGCCCACCAGCGCCACGCCCGCCTCCGCCACCTTTTCCACGCCCCCTTTTAAAATCAGCGCCAGCTCTTGCGGATCCCGATCTCGGATCGGAAAACAGAGGATATTCATCGCCGTAATCGGACGCCCGCCCATGGCGTACACATCGCTGAGCGAGTTTGCCGCCGCGATCCGGCCGAAGTCGTAAGGATCGTCTACGATAGGCGTGAAGAAGTCCACGGTCTGCACAAGGGCCAGATCGTCGCTGATTCGGTAAACGCCTGCGTCGTCTCCCGTCGCTATGCCCACCAACAGATTGCTGTCGACCGGGATTTTTAAGTCACGCAGAACCTGCGTAAGCTGGGCTGGCCCAATCTTACTGGCTCAACCGGCGCAGTTGACGAGATGGGTGAGACGTCGTCGCTGATCCATGGGGTCGCTCATCTGGTTGCTCCTTCCACTTTCCAGTTTATTATGGATGTACTTTGTTCATTTTGAAAAATCGTCAGGCGCGCTGCAAAGCCGACATGGCCGCCGTGATCACCGTGAGTTCGTCCAGTTCCATGGTACGCGGGTCGAAGAGCACGGTATTGTCCTTGATCCGGGCAAAGATCGGGGGTGTATGCCGTCGCAATCCGGCGGTGATTTCGTCCGGGGACAGCGCGCCCGTGACCGCGACACAAAACGTGGGAAGCACCTCCTCTGGAAGCGAACCGCCGCCCACCTGCGATTGTTCAGGAATAACGCGGACCGTAAAGGCCTCGGAAGGAAGCGTTTTCCTTAAAAGGGCGGCAAGCCGGTTTGCAACGCGTCGTAGTTCTGCGGGAGTCCGAGCGAGATAGCGCAATGTCGGAATCTCCGTCAGAACTCGGTTCGGCTCACGATAGATGCGTAAGGTCGCTTCGAGCGCGGCAAGCGTGAATTTATCGACTCGGAGCGCTCGAGCAAGCGGATGCTCGTGAATACGTGCTATCCAATCCCGCGCCCCAAGGATAAGGCCGCATTGAGGGCCTCCGAGCAGCTTGTCTCCGCTCGCGGTAACGATGTCGCAGCCCGCTTTGAGGCTGGCCGGAAGCGAACTCTGCGTGGAAGGCAAGCCGATCTTTTCAGGCGCGAGGAGCAGTCCGCTTCCCTGATCGTCCAAAACCGGCACATTATGTTTGCGACCTAAAGAAACAAGCTCCGCCGTCGGCGTCTCTTCTGTAAAGCCGACGATCGCGAAGTTGGAAGGGTGACAGCGGAGGATCAGGCCCGTCCGGTCCGTTATCGCGTTGGCGTAATCGGATAGGCGGGTGCGGTTCGTTGTGCCGACCTCCACCAGGGTGGCTCCGCTCGCCCGGATGATGTCCGGCATGCGAAACGCCCCGCCGATCTCGACAAGTTCACCGCGCGATATAAGGACTTCTTTGCCGGTCGCGAGAGTGGAAACGGCAAGAAAAACAGCTCCGGCGCAGTTGTTGACCACCGTTGCGTCTTCCGCACCGGTGAGTTCGGTGAGGAGGGCACGCACATGATCTCTGCGGGACCCACGGCGTCCCGACTCCTGGTCGATCTCCAGGGTGGAATGCGACCGGGCGATATTCCGCAACGCAGTGCATGCGGATGGGGCCAATCGCGCCCGTCCGAGGCCGGTGTGCAGCACGATCCCGGTGGCATTTACGGCGGGTTGGAGAGTAGGTTCGCTTCGCCGGTGCGCCTCCATCGCCGCGAGACGCCCGATTTCCGCTTCGCTCGGAGGAATGGTCGTTGGGGCGGCGGATAGAGCGGTACGCGTTTGATCCAGAACATACCGAACCGCCTCGGTCACAAGGGAGAGCGGCAGGCTCTCAGCGACCGCGCGAACTTCTGGTAACTGGAGTATTCGGGTGACGGAAGGCACGGCGGCAAGCGGGTTGTCTAATTTCACACTACATTATAGACCGTATCCGCTCCTCGCCGCAATCAGGCAGGAGAGCGCTTGAGGTATAACGAATTCAGATATAGAAATGTGAGCGCCTGAGCCGTTCAGTCGCCATTGAGAATTGAAGGAAGGCCCTTTATGCCGACGTCTGATGAGTTATTGGAACAGTTGACCGCGCTTTCGCACCACCTTGGAGATCCGGTTCGCGATTATGCGATCCTTGGAGAAGGCAACACCTCCGCGCGCCTCGACGAGGAAACCTTTTACGTCAAGGCCAGCGGACAGCACCTCGGCAGTATTACGCCGGCCGGGTTCGTGTCTATTAATTTTGCCGGCGTCTTGCCCGCGTTCGACGGGCCGGAGCTATCGGATAGCGATGTAAAGCGCGTCCTACAGGAGTGCCGGGCGGAGGGAGATTCGGAAGTGATGCCTTCCGTCGAGACATTTCTGCACGCGTATTTGCTGACGCTGCCGAATGTAAATTTCGTCGGACATACGCATCCCAGTGCCGTGAACGCGATCCTGTGCTCCAAGGGGGCTCGGGAAGCGATCTCCGGACGGCTCTTCCCGGATGAAATCGTCTGCTGCGGGGTCGCGCCCTGTTATGTGGAGTATACCGATCCGGGCATGCCGCTTGCGAAACATTTGAAGCTCCGTGTCGAGGAGTTTCATCAGGAGTACGGCGAGTGGCCCAAAACGATCTTGATGCAAAACCATGGATTCATCGCGGCCGGCAAATCCGTGAAAGACGTCCAGACGATCACTGCAATGTACGTCAAGACCGCGCGAGTCCTCGCCGGAACGTACGCTTTTGGGGGACCGAATTTCTTGACGGAAGAGAACGTGTCTCGCATCCATACGCGACCGGATGAACATTATCGTCAGAAGCAAATCGGCGTCCGATAGGAAGAGGTTGTGATGAGCGATAGCAAATTGGACCACTACCGGCATGCGGAGCAAGCGCTGCCGAAGAAAATGCTGCGATGGCATCTGTATGGAGCCGGGCTGGAAAACCTTGGGCTGGAAGGCAAGCCGGAAGTCGTGGATGTGCCGGAATACGGTCCGGACGAACTGCTGGTGAGACAGGATGCCTGCGGTCTCTGTTTTTCGGATACCAAGGTGATCGGCCTCGGGGTGAATCATCCCCGTATGACGGGCCGGGACCTTGCGAAGGATCCGGTGACGCTCGGGCACGAGGTCTCATGCACGGTCGTTGGGATCGGTAAGAGCCTGAAGGATCGATTCCATATCGGCGATCGCTTTGTCGTCCAGGCGGATGTCTTCTACCAGGGCAAAAGCATGGCGTATGGATATGCGATCAAGGGCGGGCTGGCGGAGTACAGCGTGATACCCAAGGCCGTGATCGACGGCGATGAGGGATGCTACCTGCTTCCGATCAAGGCGGACACGGGTTACGTAGAATCGGCGCTGACGGAGCCGTGGGCCTGCGTGGTCTCCGCGTATGCGCAGTCCCATCGGGACGGCGTCAAGAACGATGGCTTGATGCTTGTACTCGGCGCGACGGACGCATCCGGAAAGCACTATGATTGGCAGGGTTTACTGATGGCCGGGCGCAAGCCGCGTCAAATTCTGCTGCATAACGTGCATGGCGACGCCCGGGCTGAGCTGATCAGCCGGTGCCAGGCGCTGGCAATCCATATGGGTGAACTTGGCAGCGAGGATTGGGCCGAGATCCGAGCAAAGCTCACGGATGGAAAGGGATTCGACGATATCCTGCTCCTCGGAAACGTTGCTCCGGAGATCATTGAAGGGGTGGCGACGACGCTTGCGGACCATAGCGTTCTGAACCTGATATCGGGGCATGAAATCTCGCGGAAGGTATCGCTCGACATCGGTCGCATCCACTATAACTGGCACTACTACCTGGGGACGAACTCGGATCAGCCGGCGGATGCCTATCAGGAGAGCCGGACCGCCGATCTATTGCCCGGCGGACTTGCATGGTTCATCGGCGCAGGCGGCCCCATGGGGCAGATGCACGTCCAGCGTGCCGTTATGCATAAGCAGCCGCCAAAGCTTATCGTGGCAACCGACGTGGATGTCATCCGGCTTCAAAGTGTGGCCGACCGGTATGGGAAGATCGCGGATGAGCGCGGCATCGAACTTGTGACCCTGAATCCAAAGGAACTCGGCGATGAGAAATTCAATGCGGAACTGAAGCGACTCAGCAAAGGGCGCGGATTCGACGACATTGTTTCCATGGTCCCTGTCGCGGCGCTGATCGAGCATGCGGCGGACTATCTTGCCGCAGGCGCCTGGTTCAACATTTTTGCCGGCGTTGCGCGTGGGACCATGGCGAGCCTGGACCTCAACCAGATCATCCGAAAACGGGTCCGGTTCCTGGGAAGCAGCGGCTCCTCTCTTTCCGACATGCGGGAAACCCTGGCGCGGGTCGAAAGCGACGAGCTGTCCACCAATGCGTCCCTGGCCGCGATCGGAGGGATGTCCGCAGCGGCAGAAGGATTGAAAGCTGTGAAAGAGGGCTGGTATCCGGGCAAGACCCTGATCTTTCCCTTGATCCATGACCTTCCTCTAACGCCCCTTCCTGAACTGAAGGAAAAGCTCCCTTCCGTCTTTGCAAAGCTAAAGGACGGACAGTTCTGGACGGCGGAAGCGGAGGACGAACTGCTTCGCGTGACGGTAGGGAAGGCGTAAGGAGACGACGCGACGGATCGACGGATACTCTCGTGCCTAGAAGCGCGGCCGAAAAGTCGATTTCGACCGAATTCGCGCGAAATTGC
>JBBRKX010000161.1:0-8280 GCA_038231675.1 Chthonomonadales bacterium
AAATTGCTGATAAACATGCCCGAGAGCGTCCACGATAAGATGCGTGCTGTCGGTCAGCGTTCCATCGACGTCCCAGAGGAGACAGGGCGCTTCCACCATTAAATGATATCTACTTCATGCACACCACGGTGCACGTTCCCCAGTATATACGCTGACTCACCCGCAGCATTCAGACGATGGGCCAGCAGCGGCGCATGCTCCGGCGCAACGATCATAACCAGACCGATTCCCATATTGAATGTTCGGAACATCTCCGGAACCGGCACCCGGCCACGCTCTTCGATCAGCGTAAAGATCGGCGGGATAGGCCAGGAACGACGTTCGATCGTTACACTACAGTCGGAAGGGAGAATACGCGGTATGTTATCGTAAAAGCCTCCCCCCGTAATGTGCGCCATGCCGCGGACTTCGAATTCGTCCAGCAGAGGAAGCACGGATGGAGCGTAACAACGGTGGGGAGCCAGCAACTCCTCGCCGAGGGTGCGGCCAAGAGACGGCGGAGTTTCATATAAAGATAGCGACTGATCCCCCGCGTCCAGGAGGATACGGCGCGCCAGCGAATAACCATTTGTATGTAAGCCGCTCGACGCCAATCCCACAAGCGTATCCCCGGGTTCGATTCGCGAACCATCGACGATTCGGCCACGATCGACCATCCCGACAATACATCCCGCAAGATCGTAATCGGCTTCCGAATAGATGCCCGGCATTTCCGCCGTCTCCCCGCCAAGTAAAGCGCAACCTGACTCCCGACAGCCGTCCGCAATCCCCTTCACCACGTCCACCACCACCGCCGGGCTCAGCTTACCCGTCGCGAAATAGTCGAGGAAAAACAGCGGGCGGGCTCCCATCACGAGAATATCGTTTACACAATGGTTGACTAGATCCCGACCGATCGTGTCATGCTTCCCCAACCCGATGGCCACACGAAGTTTGGTTCCGACGCCATCTATGGAGGATACCAGAACGGGATTCTGATAGTTGCCCAGCCCCGCCAGCGAAAACATGCCGCCGAAACTGCCGACGTCCGTCAAAACTCCCGGGGTAAACGTACTGCGAACATGCTCGCGCATACGAAGAACCGCTTCGTTGGCGGCATCGATGTCCACCCCGGCGTCGCGGTATGTGATCCGTTCATCCGACATAAATTCTCTCTTTAGCTCTTCGCTTCTAGATGATACGGACTGAACCGCGCTTCCTGATCGATCTTACCGTCGAAGCGACCGATCACACGATTGTCCCGAGTCATGGTTCCGGCGATCACTCCATCGTGTCCCACATACAGCCGACCGGCGTTGCCATCATTGTCCCGTAAAGTCAGCGCTCCAAAGAGCCTCGCATGCTTGCTGACCAAATTTTCCGTGTGCTCGAACTCCGTCTCGACCTGTGCGGAGTATCCCCCCGGCAGCGTAAACTGCACGGTGTCCGGCGCGGGCCGTGAAGGAGAAAGACCGACCAAATGCAGTCCGCCGACGCGCCGTGTGCCTCGCACCTCGCCGACATCGGGGATGTTCATCGCGAAGGTGAGGATATGGTCCGGCGCATTCGCCTCGGTCAGCACGGTGGCCACCGCGCGCGTATAGGGATGAGTCTCGGTTCGCGTAAAGCCTATGGGATCGTCCGCCCCGCTCGCAAGGCTCAACCCCTCCGAGGCATGGTAGGCCAGATCGACCATGTATAAAGCGCACGCCGAAAGCGCCATTTCCGAGCGGTCTGGTAGTTCGCGGGCCGCGTCCGCAAGCCGGGCGGTATGGAGCAATGCATCCGCCAATCGTTCGCCCGCGCTTACCTTGCGCGCCGCCATGTATTTACCCGCCAGCAAGGTCCCGGCTACTGCCGAGGCCAACAAGAGTACATGCGCCACAGGCGGCGCTTTCGCCAGAGTATCAGGCATATCCCTCTCCCACGGCCAGTTGCGGTCGTCAAAAACACACGTTATTCATGCGTATCCGGAGCCCCATCGTCCGGACCGCCTTCCTCATGCTCGATCTCCGATACGTTGCGGTGGCGCTCCAGCATAAGTTTGCTCAGCCGAACATCCTGTGGAACAGGAATGGGATACTTGCCGTCGAAGCAGGCTCTGCAGAACTTGTCCTTGCTCATGCCCACGGCGCGGACCGCACCTTCGAGGGATAGATACCCGAGCGAAGTGGCGCCGATCATTTTACGGATCTCTTCCACGGAATGACGCGCGGCCACCAGCTCTTCCTCGTTCGCCATGTCGATTCCATAATAACACGGATTCTTCACGGGCGGCGCGGTGATGCGCACATGCACTTCCAGCGCGCCCGCCTCAAAAAGCATCCTAACCAGTTTATCGGTCGTCGTGCCGCGGACGATCGTGTCGTCGACCATGACAACCTTCTTGCCCGCCAGCGTCTCTTTCAGCGGCGTATACTTCATCCGCGCCCCCATTTCGCGCATGCGCTGGCTCGGCTGGATAAAGGTCCGCTGAATGTATCGGCTCTTGATAACTCCCTCTCCGTAGGGAATCCGGGATGCCTCCGCGTAGCCGAGCGCCGCCGGAATGCCGGTATCGGGAATGGGGATAACCACATGCGCGCCTGGACAGGGATGCTCACGTGCGAGTTCCTGGCCCATACGACGACGGGATTGATGCAGGGAACGGTTGTAGAGAATGGTGTCCGGACGCGAAAAGTAGATGAATTCCAACAAACAGGTGGCATGCTTGATCGTGGGGATCGCCTGAAACTCACGTTGACCGTCCCGGTCGATGATGATGACTTCGCCCGGCTCCACTTCGCGCAGATACTTCGCGTCCACCGGAGTCATGGCGCACGATTCGGAGGCCAACACATAATGGCTGCCGTTGATCCGACCGAGACAGAGCGGTCGAACTCCGTATGGATCCCGCACACCAATCAGTTTGTCCGGCGTCAGAATGACGAGGGAGTAAGCGCCCTGCAGCTTTAGCATCACCTGTCGAACCGTCTCTTCGATACACCCTGTGTGATGCTTCGCCAGCAGCTGTGCGATTACCTCACTGTCGTTCGTGGTTTCGAATTGACACCCTTCGGCCAGAAGCTCCGCCCGAAGCTCTGCGGTGTTCACCAGATTGCCGTTGTGGGCGACGGAGATATCGCCCACTCTCGACCGGCCTGAGATCGGCTGGGCGTTGCAAAGAATGCTTGACCCGGTTGTCGAGTACCGTGTATGGCCGATTGCACTGATTCCAGGCAACGACTGTATCACTTCCTCTGTGAAGACCTGGGTTACCAACCCCATATTCTTATGGATCTTGATATGACGGCCATCGGAGACAGCGATCCCGGCGCTCTCCTGTCCGCGATGCTGCAGCGCGAACAAACCAAAAAAGGTGATGCGTGCAACCTCTTCCGTCGGCGCGAAGATTCCGAAAACCCCGCACTCTTCCTTGGGTCCATCATCCGTATCAAATGCTTGGGGAGGCGAGGCATGCAACGTCAGAGGAGCGCTGCAGTCTCCGGCGCACGAACGCCCGTCATTCAGGTTGGGCATAATACGGATTGCTCCTTTGCGCGAATCGACATTTGACTCAGCCGCGACAGTGGCTCCCATATGGGTTGCCATTCCTTTGTTTTCCGCGTACTATGGGTCGAAAAACGTTGAAGAAAGTGCGGGTCGAGCCGCGTCAGGTACGCTGCCGGCGGCCCTGCCGGAGCAATTGTCGAAGAGACAGGAAGCTTTCCCTGAATCATTGTAGCCGCATTGAGAGACCATAGTCAATCCCAAAAGCATCCAGGTGCCAGGTACAAACGCCTATTTTGGCGACCAACCTCGCCATTATAAGCTCTGCAACAAGAGGGATATCCGAGGCGCATGGATCACAATGGCATAGCAGACGAGTTCGACAGCCTGGGTGGTCGCCCCCAGACAATCGCCGCTGATGCCTCCCACCCAACCGGTGAAAAACCTACCCGCGCTCAGACTCAATGCCATCGCCCCGATGGGGACAAGGACAACAGTTCCCATGCCTCCCATGGAACATACGATTAAAATGACTAAAGTTGCCGCAAGGAGTCGAATCGGGGTCACGGAAGAAGTCAGCGGATTTGCCAGCGAAGAGGAGTTGGTAACGGAAGGGTATCGGGCAAGGATGACCAGACTGGACCATCTGCCGACCGCATGCCCGATCACAAAAGCAATGGGAGCAAGCCATCGCGGCATGGCCGCAAGCAGTGCGACCTTGCCCAGCACCAATAGCGCCAGTCCAATCACGCCGAACGAACCGACGCGGCTATCCCGCATGATCTCCAGCCGGCGTACCGGGGTCCAGCCGCCGAAACCGTCGCAGACGTCGGCAAAAGCGTCCTCATGGAATGCTCCCGTGACGATCACCGTGGCGGCAATTCCAACGGTCGCGGCAAACATTCGGTCGTAGGCCAGCCCGACGGCCAGATACGTCCCAGCTCCCATAACGCCTACCAGAAATCCCACCACCGGAAAGTATACGACCGATTCGGCCAGACTCCGTTCGTTATGATCGACCCATGACGGACACGGAATACGCGTCAAAAACATCAATGCGCTGAAGAACGCGCGGACTTGATCCCCTAAAAACTTGATCATGCCTCACTGACGCCCGCTTCGGCAAAGCTCGCCATATCGGTCAGGATAGCCACGCTTGCGTCCACGAGACAAAGCGCCAGCGCCGCCCCACTTCCCTCCCCCAACCGCATGCCAAGGTCTAGCATCGGCTGCGCCTTCAATGTGGCCAGGGCAAGCCGATGCCCATGCTCCTGAGAAACATGTGCGAAAAGAAGCGCGGAGCGGCAATCGGGCGCGAGGCGGACCGCGCAAAGCGCGGCGACCGTGCAAATGAAACCATCAACCAGCACAGGGATCCGACGTGACGCCGCGCCGATCATCGCGCCGGCAAGCGCTGCTATCTCCAGTCCACCCACGGCACACAGAGTTTCGAAAGCCGAATGCGCCGCGCCGGCATGAAAACTGATCGCGGATGAGAGCGCTGCCTGCTTGCGCTCGAGCCCGGCGTCATCCAATCCCGTTCCCCTGCCCACCGTTTCGCTAACATCCAGCCCGGTCATCAGCGACAACATGGCGCTTGCCGACGCCGTGTTGCCGATGCCCATCTCGCCCAGCGCAAGCACGTTCACCCCTGCGAAGGCCGCTGCTTCCGCTCGCTCCATGCCGATCTCAAACGCCTGCTCCGCCTCCTGCACCGTCATCGCTGGGCCGACCGCAAAATTGCGCGTTCCAGCCCGAACTTTGCGGTCGAGCGCAAGACCTTCAACAGACCCGAGCACTCCGACGTCCACTACTTCCAGTTCCGCGCCGGCCTGACGCGCAAACACATTGATCGCCGCGCCCCCATTCGCGAAGTTCCGAACCATCTGGCCCGTGACTTCCTGCGGATACGCGCTCACGCCCTCCGCCACGATCCCGTGATCCCCGGCAAAAAGCAGCACACGCTTATGCGCCGTGGAAGGGGGAACAGAGTGCTGGATTGCACAGAGTTCCGCGGCCAGCCATTCAAGACGTCCGAGGCTGCCGGGAGGCTTTGTTTTCCGGTCGAGCAGATCCTGTGCCCGCTTCCGGTGCTCCTGTGAAGCATCCTCAATCGTTGGCAGGCGCATCGAATTTTCCTTCCATCCGGCGCGGAATCGCTGCTTCGGACGTGGCCGCCAGCGTTGCCACGGTCACGTCGATCAAGACATCGGGCCCCAGCGCCACGCGGAGGTTGGGGCCGCCCACGGTCCCGATCCAATCCGCCCGCAAGCCTAACTGGACCGCCCGCTCTTTCAGCTTGGCAAACTGCTTTTCGTTGCGCACAGTAACCACCACGCGGCCTTGCGCTTCGCCGTAAAGCAGCGCCGAAGGGACAAGATCTTCCGGAAAGTCCCTGGGATTGATCAGGACATAAGCGCCCTGCTCGCTCACGATCGCGCTTTCCGCGAGACAGACCGCGAGCCCGCCGTCGGATACATCGTGACAGGAAGCGAATAACCCCTCAGCAATGCTCTCCAGAAGCAGCGTATGCAGGCGTTTTTCGCCCTCCAAATCCACTACCGGAGGCACGCCGACCTCCAGACCATGTACAACGCTCAGGTATTCACTGCCGCCAAGCCCGCCGGTCGGATCGTTGTACGCGGTGATCAGAACGATGGAATCCCCTTCCCCGTCCTCACGAAAACCGGCCTGGCATCGGCGGTTGACGTCGTCGAGGATACCGAGCATACCGATAACGGGAGTGGGGAAGATCGCGCCCGCTGCCGTCTCGTTGTAAAAAGAGACGTTTCCAGATACCACCGGCGTGCCGAACGCATCGGTCGCGCTGGCAAGGCCTTCCACCGAGCGACGGAACTGCCAGAACCCGGTCGGCTTTTCCGGATTGGCGAAGTTAAGACCGTCCGTCACGGCCACCGGGCGCGCACCGACGCACGCGACGTTGCGCGCCGCTTCCGCCACCGCGATCTGCCCCCCAATAAAGGGATCAAGATAGCCGTAGCGCGCATTGCCATCCAGCTTGATCGCGATCCCCTTCTTGCTCCCTCGGATCCGCAGAATAGCGGCATCGGAGCCCGGAATGGCCACGGTCTGGGTCTGCACCATGCTGTCGTACTGGTCCGTCACCCATGCTTTGCTCGCGATGGTCGGCGAGTCCAGTAGGCGAAGCAGGACATCTTGATAGGTAATCCGACCGTCCGGCTCGCTCGCGATAGGTTCGCGTTTTATAGGCTCGCTTACGGTTTCGAGCGCCACAGAGTGCTCGGCAGCCTCCCCATCGGTCGGTTCCTCGTCTTCGTCTTCAAGCTCTTCCTCGATCTGAGCCACCACACCCCTGGCGGGAACTGCGGGCTCGGGAAGCGACGCGAGGTCGAAAGACTGCACTGTTTTGACGTAGGCGGGCTCTTCGGTCTCTAAATAGTAGGTTGGGCATTCGTCCGTCAGGGACCGAGCCGGCACCTCCGCAACCACCTCGCCATTGTCTTTGACGCGGACCAGGCCGTCGTCTGTCACATGGCCGATAACTGCGGCGTTCAGTTCCCACTTCCGGAAGATGTCGATGACTCGTTGCTCGGTGCCGCGCTGTACAATGCACAGCATCCGCTCCTGCGACTCCGACAACATGATTTCATAGGGAGTCATGTCCGCCTCACGGAGCGGAACTTTTCGGACGTCGATCTCCATCCCGTTGCCAGCCTTGGCGGCGGTCTCGCACGTGGAACAGGTAAGTCCCGCCGCGCCCATGTCCTGGATTCCAACCACAAATCCGGAGGCAAGTGCTTCCAGCGTCGCTTCGATCAGCAGCTTTTCCAGAAAAGGATCGCCCATCTGCACATTGGGGCGCTTGCTTTCGCTGTCCGGGCCAAGTTCCACGCTGGCGAACGTTGCCCCATGTATACCGTCTTTGCCGGTGGCGCTGCCCACATAGATCACGGGGTTGCCGATGCCCTTGGCAGCCGCGCTGGCGATCTTATTGAGTTCCACGATCCCAACTGCCATGGCGTTGACAAGCGGATTGCCGCTATAACAGGGATTGAAGTAAATTTCGCCGGCAACCGTCGGCACGCCCACGCAGTTCCCATAATGGCTGATGCCCGCGACCACATGCTCGAATAGGTAGCGATTGCGCGCATCCTCGAGCGGACCGAACCGTAGGGAGTTCAGGTTGGCGATGGGCCGCGCCCCCATCGTGAAGATGTCGCGCAGAATCCCGCCGACCCCTGTCGCCGCGCCTTGAAACGGTTCCACGGCGGAAGGATGGTTATGCGACTCCACCTTGAAGACAATTCCGAGGTTTTCGTCGAGCGGAATCACGCCCGCGTTCTCGAGTTGGCCATGCTCCTGAGCTTCCTTATAGGTTTTAAACAGGGCAAGCACCGGGCGAGAATATTTGTATCCACAGTGTTCCGACCACATCACCGCGTACATACCGAGTTCGGTGATCGTCGGTTCACGTTTCAATGTATCGAGGATTTTCTGGTACTCGCCCTCGTTGAGGCCCATTTCCTGGTAGTGCGCGTTCGCGGTCAAAATGCCTGTCCCTTCACTTCCGTCCCGTTGATGGACTGCTAAAAAGTCCACCATTCGGTCGGTCACAATTCAAGTTACGGTGTCTGTCAGTATAGCCTATCGAGGCACAGAGAATCAACCGTACCCGCCAGGCAAACGGGGCAGGTGTCTTTAATTTTTCGCTTTACACGAGATCAAGTAAAAAGTTGTCTCACTGGTATTGACATGTTCTGAGTGCGCTTTATCAAATCGAGCGCTGCCTGGGTAAACGGTACAAAATACGTGTCTTCGTCTAACGCCATA
>JBBRKX010000162.1:0-8268 GCA_038231675.1 Chthonomonadales bacterium
CAAAGTGAAGGTGGGGCAAGCGCTCACTTATTCCGTTACCCGCAGCGGGCGGGCGGTAGTGCTCGATTCGCCGTTGAGCCTGGAATTCCAGGGGGCTCCTCTCCTGGGCGTGGATCTGAGCGTCCTGGGTGTGGAACGAAGCACCCTGCATTCCGAATGGGATACGGTCGTCGGCAAGAGCCACCATGTACTCAACCACGCCAATGAGATTCGCGTCAGCCTGGAAGAGACGAACGCTCCGCATCGGCGTTTCACCCTGATCGCGCGGGCCTACGATGACGGAGTCGCGTTTCGATACTATCTCCCGCGTCAGGAAGCGCTCACCCGCTTTCTGCTGACGAAAGAGAGCTTTCACTTCCGGTTTCCCGGCAATCCGACGGTATGGGCGGCAAATCATGGATCCTATACCTCGGCCCAGGAATCGGAATTCGACAAACGTGCGATGAGCAGCATTCCCTCCAGCGCCATCATAGGGTTGCCTTTTCTTGTTCGCGTCGATCCTTCCCTGTATGCCGCCATCACCGAAGCGGACCTGACGGACTGGGCCGGAATGTACCTCGGCGGCGAACGGACCAGCAGCGGAGCGCGGCTGTTTCAAAGCGCTGTTCTACACGGAGCCGACGTCGCCGTACCCGTCCGAGTGTCCCTAAAGGGAATGCGCAAGCTGCACCTCGAGATCGGTGATGGCGGGGATGACTTCACCTTCGACCATGCCGACTGGGGCGATGCGCGCCTGGTGCGCGCCGACGGCACCGGCGTCTTTCTGAGCGCGCTGAAGCCGCTTGCAGCAACGCAGGGCTTTGGAATCCTTGCCGCCGACAAGAGCGTCGGCGGCAATCCTCTTCAGATCGGCGGGCGCCGCTTCGAGCACGGACTCGGCACACATTCCAAAGGGGAGATCGATTATGCGCTCACGGAGCCATTCGATCGCTTCGAGGCATCCGTCGGCATCGACTCCGAAACACAGGGCAAGGGAAGCGTCACTTTCGCGGTATACGGCGACGGCGATCCTCCCACGGACGCATCCGGCGTTGTCACGAAACTGTCTCCACGCCCGGACGGCGGCCTCGTCAAGAGCGAGACGCCCCGCTACTCCCCATGGCGCGTGGTGCTCATCGGAGAACATGCGGGAGATCTGATCGAATCGAACGTCGTCCTGAACTTGAACCCTCCCTGCGCCATCAAAGATACGGCGTGGATCCATCCCGGCATGATGGCGTGGGACCATTGGTGGAGTGGCGATGTCAGGATGGACACGGCGACGGACAAACAGTTCATTCAATTTGCCTCGGATATGGGCTGGCCCTATCAACTCGTCGACTGGCAATGGTATGGAACCTTCAATTCCGGTGATGCCGACATCCTGCATGTCAATCCCGCCGTGGACATGCCCGAACTGCTGCGTTATGCAAAGGAACGGAATGTACGATTGATCGTGTGGCTCTACTGGAGCGACGTGGACAGGAAGCTGGAAGAGGCGTTCACGCAATATGAGAAGTGGGGATTGGCGGGCGTAAAGATCGACTTCATGAACCGCAACGATCAGGAGATGGTGAACTGGTACGACAAGGTCGTGAAGCTGGCCGCAGCCCATCATCTGCTTGTGGACTTCCATGGAGCGTTCGAGCCGACCGGTTACAATCGGACGTACCCGAATCAGATCACCCGCGAGGGCGTGCTCGGCAACGAGTACAACAAGTTTTCGAACCGCATCACTCCCGAGCATACCGTGACGCTTCCGTTTACGCGCATGCTGGCTGGGCCGATGGATTTTACGCCCGGCGGATTCATCAACGTCCCGCAAAGCAAGTTCAAGCAGACGCTCCCGACTCAGGTGATGGGCACGCGCTGCCATCAACTCGCGATGTTCGTGGTGTATGAGAGCGAACTGATGTGCGTGTGCGACGATCCGGCCCACTACAAAGGACAGCCGGGCCTCGACTTCCTCAAGGGCGTGCCGACAACCTGGGACCAGACGAAGGTGCTGAACGGCGAAGTGGGCGAGTACATTACCGTGGCCCGCCGGTCGGGCAAAAACTGGTATCTGGGCGGAATGACGAACAGCGCAGCGAGAACCCTCAACCTCCCGCTGAGGTTCCTGGGGCCGGGCCGATATAACGCGCACATCTATGCGGATGCGTCGGATTCCGGAGACAATCCGGAACGGCTGACGCAGGAAACAAAGACGGTTGGAGCCGGCGATACATTTACGGCTACGTTGGCGGTTGGGGGAGGGATCGCCGTCACTTTCACGCCGGCGAACTGACGCATTTCCACCTGTCAGGCGGCGCGGCGCGGCGCCTCCGCTTCCTCGGCGGCCATGGGAAATCGCATCGTAAATACAGCGCCCTCGTCGTTATGGCATTCCATGGTTCCTCCATGCCGGACGACGATATTTTGGCAGAATGAGAGGCCTAGGCCGGAGCCTTTGCCCGGTTCCTTCGTAGTAAAAAACGGATCGAAGATTTGCTCGCGGATGCCTTCGGGGATGCCGGGCCCATTGTCGCGCACCGTGAGCGTTACGGTTCCCGCATCGAGGTGCGTTCGAACGGTTATGGTGGCGCCCGGCTGACCTTGCAAGGCGTCACGCGCGTTCGTCACCAGGTTCAGGCAGACCTGCTCCAGTTCATTGGCGTTTGCAGCGATGCTCGGATTCCGAGCATCGAGATCCATAACAATAGAGATGTTTTGCGATCGGATCTGCTCGCCTATCAGCAGGAAACAATCGGACAAAACACGATTGGGCTCCACGCGTTCGGTAAGACCATTGTCCCCACGACAGTACGAGCGCATGTGGGTGATGATTTTGATCATCCTCCCGGTCTGTCCCTCGATTAACGTGAGATCTTCTCGATTCTCCTCCGAAAGGTCTGCTTGCGCGGCCATCTGCTGTGTGATGCCTCGAATAATGGCTATCGGCTGGTTGAGTTCGTGCGCCACGCCCGTGGAAAGCGTGCCCAGAGAGGCGAAGCGAGCCGACTGGATCAGTTGTCGCTCCGCCTGCAATAGCTCCGACTGTGCCTGTCTTCGCTCCGTTACATCGATCACAATGCCGTCCCAAAGGGTGGCGCCCGTGGGCGCTCGTTCCGGTTTGGATGCGCACTGAACCCACTTTACCGATCCATCGGCAAGCACCATGCGCCCCTCCCAGCGCCAGTGCGTGAGCAGTTTCGCCGAGGAAGCGGCAAGAGTATCGAAGCTCTCCCGATCTTCCGGGTGGATCATGGCGAAGATCAGGCTCGGGTCGGCGTAAACAGCCTCGGGCTCCACCTGAAATAACTCCCGACAGCCTCCGCTCATAAAGGGGAATTCGGTTACGCCATGCGGATGCGTGACGGACTGATAGACGACACCGGGCACGTTCAGTACGATGCGTTGGTACCGTTTCTCTACTGCCTGCAACTCGGCAAACTGCGCCTCGATCCGCGCATCGCGCTCCGCAACAGCCGCCTCCATGCGTCTGGATGCTCGGATGAGAGCGCCAAGCGTGAGAACAAGCGTTATAAACCCCAGGATCAGCACATATCGGGCGGCGGTCAGGGCGCGCTCCGCGAGAAGCGATTTAGGAAAGACGGTGACAAAATAACTGTCCAGCTCATCGATACGGGCGACCGCAAGGTATTGCCCGTCCACCACGTTATCCAGGACCGCAATTTTCGGTTTTCGCGCACGGATGAGATCGAAGACGCGCCGAAGCTGTGGATCGCGCCCGCTCCGAATATCGCCCCCTCCATTCGCCTGCTCGATCGATGGTAAAAAGCCTGGCTTTGCCAGCAGCCTCCCATCCGCGCGGAAGAGCACATTGTACGTGCCCACCAGGTGACTGCTGAGCGTTCGGTCGAGCAGCATGTCCAGCATTATATCCTGGCCTATGGTGGCGACATGACGCCCACCGATATCGACAGGAGTCTCTCCGGAGATCATCCATCGTTCGGAAACTTTGTCAAAATAGACGCCGGTCCAGGCTACGCGACGTGAGGGGTCGTGGCGCGCATCCGCGACATAACCGTACTCTTCCTCGGGCATTCTCAGATCTGCTCTCGCCTGCCGCGCCCACCCAGGGCACTCCGGCCAGTACAAGACGATGATATTTTCCGGAGTAGTGATATATGTATCTTGAAAACGCGTGTGGAATGCCCTCCCATAAAGGCGGCATAAATCGTAGAAAGCAAGCACGTTGTGCTTTGTCACCGCATCGCAATGGGCCTGAAGCCCGAGGTAAACGTTAGGTTGTGTCCTGCCATTGAAACCCAGTGGGCGGTTTCGTATCACTCCGTCGGGATCGAGTGCAAACAGCCGATGGAAGCGCTGGGTTTCATCGCCCTGCGGCGGTTGCTTGAGCCGAGCAACCAGCTCTTCTTTCAAAACGGCCTGGTTATCGCGGGTAAGCGTGAAAGTCATGCGTTCACGTTGTGCCCGTTCGGCCACATACTTTCCCAACTGCTCGCATGTCTGTTTACGTAGGACGCCAATGAAACAATAGTATGTCGCGGCGGTCGTAAGGAGAATAACGCACAGAATCCGCACGCCTATCCCGACCAAAGTTTTTCGGGTAAGCGAGCGGTGAGAGACATCGCGGATAGGCTGCATGGGTCTGCGTCGCTCCTTATGGACCTATGTCCGAGTCGCTCGATCAACAGGGACGACGAGAATTGTCGGGCGATATCTTCGCCGGCTTTACCTCTGCGCATGTACAATCAATTTTTCCGGCGGATTTTGCCGTAAAGGAAAACTTGCCGCACCCATCGCCGCGTTATCCGTATATAATTTGGCACAGGCGGAACGCCGGCCGGGAAGCAGGCAGCGCCGCCCAAAGGAGATTAGCATGGCAAACCAATCGACCGAGAATACCACGGTGGAAGGCGGGAAGGTCCAGAAATCGGCGGAGGCATGGAGAGATTCCCTGACGCCGGAACAGTATCGCGTTTTGCGGGAGAAAGGCACCGAGCGCCCGTTCACCGGAAAGTATTGGAATTTAAAAGAGGATGGGACTTATGTATGCGCGGGCTGTGGAGCAGAGTTATTCCAATCGGGCACTAAGTTCGACGCCGGTTGCGGATGGCCAAGCTTTTATGATGCGATCGGCAGCGGGAAAGTGGTCGAAAAAGAAGATACTACCCACGGCATGCGGCGCACGGAGGTGCTCTGCGGGCAGTGCGGCGGTCACCTCGGTCATGTTTTCAACGATGGCCCCGCGCCAACGGGGCAGCGTTACTGCATCAACTCGGCGAGTCTCAACTTTGTAAAGCAACCGTAGGGAACCCATAGGCGCTCGGTTGCCGTGATTGGCGCAAGCCTATGTTGTAGACTACGCCCATCAGAAAAGTGCGCTGTAGCCTACTGCTGTGTCCGGGGAGGAGGCGGGTCATGCGTCGTCATGTGCTCGGCATGCCTTGCTTCCTCGGACTGCTCCGCATCAGTGTATGCCGAAACCTCGATGGAATCGCGCGTGGTCGTTTGCAAGGTTCCCTTATCGTCTTCCTCTCCACAAGGAATAATTATTCCTGTAGGTCGTAAAGCGCTACTGCGCATCTCTGGCGCTTACCTTGCGTGCGGCGTCGGGGTCTGTCCCCGAGACGCGCCCGCCAAGCGTCATGGCCCATCGAAGCGCCAATCCACCGGCCAGGCCCGCCACCGCGCAGCCGATCCGTAAAGCCCGCCGCGTTTTCTCCGACTTTACGGGAATATTTTCCAGCACCGTGGATAAAACTAGTCCCGCCCCTACCGCTCCCACAAAGTTAAGCGGCGCATATTTGCCTTTCGTGATCGGGCGGGCAAGTTCTCCTGCAGAATGCAGAAATCCGGCGTAGCATCCCGCCTCCACTACCCGCGCCGCAATCGCGATATGGCGCATCGGTTCTCGCGAGGAGGGCTCGGCATCGCCCGTATCTTTAAACTCGAGCGCAAGGCCGACTGCGGCCGCGCCCGTGCCAAACGCGCTGGCGCTGAAAAGCGGCCCGATCCACGGGTTGCGCGCCCACATCGGCGTGGCGGTCGTGCTCAAAAGCACGCCGGTATAACCGGCCAGAAGCAGGGCGAGCGGAACCCCGCCGCCATCCAGCGCCAGTTGCAGGGCTTTCTCCGCCTCGGAAACGGGATGCATGTTTTCCGCACGGTCTTTTTTCCCTGCCCTGTCTTTTCGCCACTGGAGGAACGCATTGAAAAAGACGACCCCACTGTAGCCGCTCAAGGTCCATGCGCCAAGATTCATGGGCGACTTCGGCTTGAAGATTCGCAGCATATAGTGAAAGCGAGTCCAGTCGCCAAGGTCGTGAATAAGCAGGGGCGCGCACGGCACGACCGCGGCCGCCGCGATATAGGATCCAGCCCGCGTGATATCCTCGTACTTATGCCCACCGAACCGCGCGGCCATACGGGCCAGGAGATAAGCGCCGGTGGAAAGCCCGCCCAGGAAGAAATAGCTGGCGATCTCCCATTTCCATAACGACGCCTTGAGCATCGGGACGTCGTAGTAAGCGCGTGCGGCGTCTGCCTTCCCGCCCTGTCGCCGCTTTTTGCCCGACCGCTCCGTACGCGCCGCATCGAGGTCGAGGGGAAGCGCGGCAATCGAATCGTCACGCGTCATTTCCGGCCTCCTCGCGCGAACAGCACCGCCGACAGCACGGTCAGGGCAGCGCCCGCCAGCAGGCTGAAACCGTATCGCGCGTTCATCCCGGTCGCGGGCTTTTTCGGGGCTTCCGGTAAGTTATAGGCGTTGGGATGATCGGTGAGCAGGAAGAACGCATTCAGTGGGCTATACGTGTCCGTCGCCTCTGCGCCGTAGAGGTACGCCTCTTGTTCTCCCCGCGCGTGCAGATCCTGCACGCGTTGCTTCGCTTTGACTCGAAGTTCCTCCACCGGACCGAACTGGATCGACTCGGTGGGACAGGCCTTGGCGCAGGCCGGTTTCATGTCTCCCTTCTGACGATCGTAGCAGAGCGTACATTTGTGGGTGTGCCCGTCCTCTTCACTCCTACCGATCACGCCGAACGGGCAGGCAACCACGCAATAGCCGCATCCATTGCAGATGTCCGTCTGAATATAGACATCGGAGAACTCGTTGTATAGGATCGCCCCCGTGGGGCATGCTTCCTGACAGGGCGCTTCTTCACAGTGTTTGCAAACGTCGCTCATCATAAGCCAGCGACTGGATTCCTGGCTTTTGCCGCGTTCGATCTGCTCGACGAAGGCGACATGCCGCCAGGTCGTTTCGGAAAGATGCAGCGTATTGTCATAGCTGTTCCCCGAGAACTTAAAGCCATCCGAGGGAAGCTGGTTCCATTGTTTGCAGGCGACCTCACACGCTTTGCATCCGATACAGAGGGTCGTGTCCGTGAAGAAGCCCATCGCGCGGCTGCCGTCTTCGTCCCTCTGTATCGCCTGAATCTCTTCCGGCCGGACCAGATGCATCACAGCCCGGTACGGCTCAAGCATATCCGCCATGTTATCGGCCCCTTTTCAGATGCCCCTCCGGCTGTGCGGCCGGAGGGGTATTGGGAATGGTTTCACGCGTCGGCCAGGGCGCTTCTTTTACGGTGGGTTCGGCGGGTATTGCGCCCGTTCGCCCCGGCCGGACCTGACACACGAACACCTTGCCCTCATGCATGCTGACGTTGGCATCCGCGACCAGCGAAGTGAGATCGTTCGCGATGCTGCCCACGCGCTCGCCCGCGAACCCCCAGTGGAACGGAATTCCGATCTGATGTACTGTCTGCCCGCCGATTCGCATCGGTGTCAGGCGTCGCGTCACCATCGCGAGCGCCTCGATCTCTCCTCTCGGCGAAGCCACCGTCATCCACTGTCCATGCACGATCCCACGCTCCGCCGCCAGTTCCGGGCTCAGTTCGACAAACATGTCCGGCTGAAGCTCGTTCAGCCAGCTATTGAAGCGGCTCATGCAGCCGCTGAGATAATGTTCGGTCAGCCGGAAGGTGCAGGCGATCACGGGATAGTCGTGCTCCGGCGCATGGGCGATCGGATTAAGCGGCCCTTCAAAGTAACGTGTCGTCGGGCTCTCCTGCTGGAGTCGATAGATCAAGTTCGCCACGGGCGATTCTGCGGGCTCATAATGCGCCGGGAAAGGCCCGTCTTTGGTGCCGCCGGGAGCGAACAGCCAGCCCAGCCCATCGGGTTTCATAATGAACGGCGTGTTTCCCGCGATGGCGTCCATACCCTTCGCGTCCGGGCCAGGCCGATAGTCCGGGGCTTTGTCCGGCTCGAAATCAGGCTGATCGTCTCCCACCCATTTGCGCTGTTCGGCGTCCCACC
>JBBRKX010000163.1:0-8267 GCA_038231675.1 Chthonomonadales bacterium
AAGAATCGAACGCTACTGTACCAGGTCATCACGGAGAGGCTTACGGAGTTCCAACAAAAGGCCGAAGGGTATCTGTTGTTGGCATCGAAACCGGGCCGGTCGACCGAACGGCTCGACATCGCGAAAAAGTATGGCCTCCTGCCGGAAAATCGGGAGATAGTGAACGCTCTCCGGCCGAAGGCGGATGATCCTGTGCTTGGTCCCTTCGCCCGGTTGAGCAGACTGCCGGCGGCGGACTTTGCCGTGACGTCATCCGATCTCATTCCGCGCATTCTGAACACCAAAAAGCGGCCGGTAAATGCGCTGGTGGCTGCGGCCCTGAAGAACCTTCATCCGCAGTCGATCGAAGATGTGGCAAAGGCATATGCCGCGTTGTTCACCCAGGTTCAACAGCAAATGCCGGATTACATCCGCGCTAAGAGTACTCCTGGAGCGCCGACGCCAAACGTCGATGCACCAACCGCAGAGCTGATTGAAACGCCCTATCACATCCCGTCCGCCGCGGAAATCGGCGCCACGGAGCCACTTGTCGCTTTCGCGGAAACCCTTCCGCTGGAGCCGAAGACCGTCAACCGATTCTCGTTTGCCGCGATCAACGAGCTTCGTCTGACGCACCCCGGCGCGCCCGGCTGTGCGATGGTCATGAACGATGCGCCCCAACCGCGCGACTCGGTCATCTACATTCGCGGAGATAGGGCTAGAAAAGGCCCCGTGGTTCCGCGCCGTTTCCTTGAAATACTTGCTGGCCCCAATCGGGCGGACTTCAAGGATGGAAGTGGTCGCCTGGAGCTTGCGCGTGCCATCGCTGATCCAAAGAATCCGCTTACCGTGCGTGTCCTCGTGAACCGAGTCTGGATGAACCATTTCGGACAGGGGTTTGTCCGTACTCCCGATGACCTGGGCAACCAGAGCGAGCCGCCCAGTCACCCCGAGCTACTCGACTGGCTTTCGAACTGGTTTGTACAGAATGGCTGGTCGATCAAAAAGCTGAATCGGCTGATCCTGTTGTCAAATGCTTATCAAGAGGGCAGCGAGCCGAATCCCCTTTATGCGTCGAAAGACCCTGCGAACCGGCTGCTCTGGCGTGCTAACCTGCGACGGCTCGACTTTGAATCGATGCGTGATTCGATGGTGCTGCTTACCGGGAAACTCGACCCGACCCTGGGCGGTAAGCCAGTGAATATCACGGATGAGCCGTACAGTTATCGACGGAGCATTTATGGTTATGTGGATCGCCAGGGACTGTCCGACCTGATGACCCAGTTCGACTTTAGCGATCCCGAAATGCCGAACACACAGCGTATCAGCACGATCGTTCCGCAGCAGGCGCTCTTCTTTATGAATAGCCCGATGTCCGTCGACGTGGCCCGTCAGGTCGTGGCGCGTCCTGAAATAGCCAGCGCCTCGGACGACACAAACCGTGTCCGGTCTATTTACCATATCCTGTTCCAGCGCTCTCCGAGGGACCAGGAAATCCAGTTTGCCAGAGCCTTTCTCGCCTCCGCCGGAAGTCTGGAAGCGGCTCCTGGCACGGGGACGTCGAAACGGGTGCTGGCATCGCGCGTGATCCGGAGGAAGAATGCCGCAGTGGATAAATACGCCGCCCTCCAGAATGCCGGCTTGCCGGTCGTAAGGGCTCCACTCACCCCGCTTGAATTGTATACACAGGCACTTCTGTGCTCCAACGAGTTTGTCTATCTGAACTGAACGCACACGCTGTTCTCCTCGATTCAGCCAGGGCCGCCGGAAACGGGCCTGGCTGAATTTCCGTTGTACCGGGTGAAGGAGGAGGATAGAGTGCAAACGGAGCAATAGGCAGCCAATTCGTCCTGCTGTATTCCACGCCACAGAAAGAGAGAACAATGCGAAACCGATTGACCGGATTGCTGCTGTGCGCCTTTGTGATATTTTTCCCATCTCTTCACGCTCACGCTCGCCAGAATGACCCATCGCGTGTTCGCGACGTGGTCTATGGCCACAAGATGGGCGTTGCGCTCACCATGGATGTATTCAAGCCCGCGAAACCAAACGGCATCGGCGTGCTGTGGATGGTGAGCGGTGGCTGGGTCTCCTCTTACGAGGCGATCGATCCCAACGTGGCGCGGGGATTTACGAATCGGGGCGAGACGGTTTTCGCGGTGGTGCATGGCAGTCAGCCGAAATTCACGATCCCGGAAATCGTGCAGGACATCCATCGCGCCGTCCGTTTTGTGCGCACGCATGCGTCGGAGTACGGCGTCGACCCGGGTCGCCTTGGCATCACGGGTGCAAGTTCTGGGGGCCACCTCTCGCTGATGGCCGCGGCATTTGGCGACGACGGCAATCCAAATGCGCCTGACCCCGTTAACCGAGCCTCGAGCAGAGTACAGGCGGTCGCCTGCTTCTTCCCGCCAACGGATTTCCTAAACTACGGAAAAGACGGTGTCGACGTCTTGAATATCGATACTCTCAAGCCGTTCTGGCCCGCTTTTGGAGTGACGGCTGCGACGCCGATGGAAGATCGCGAAAAGGTCGCCAGAGATGTTTCACCGATCTATGGGGTCACGGCGAAGATGCCGCCGACCCTGATTATACACGGCGACGCCGACCCCCTCGTGCCACTGCAGCAGTCGCAGCGGTTCATGGCGAAGCTGGAAGAGGTCAAGACGCCGCACCAACTTGAGGTACGGCCGGGCAAGGGGCATGGTTGGGCCGGTATGGAGCAAGATTTCCCACTGCTTCCAGGTTGGTTCGAAAAGTATCTTCCCGCGCCGACAAAATAACGCCGGCGATGTTTAAACCGCGCCTGAGAAGCACCCACGCCGTGCCTCTCGGGCGCAATCTCTCCGATCGCCTGTTTACGTTTTTAGTACCAACGTTTCATTCCCAGAAAGACGGACGCGCGATCAAGACGGCCGATTACTTTTCCCTCAGACATGGGTCAATGTCTTTCTCAGGGTCTCCACGAGATCCTCTTCGGGGTCAAAAGAGTCCAAACGAATCGGTTGGCGAGATAGTACACTTGCATACAAAGCGAGCACCGCTTTCCACTCATGCAGCGAACGGGACAGAGAAGTGCCAACGGGCGCATTGTCATCATGGACCCAGTCGAGCATGTCCTTATGAAAGGCGATCTGCGCTGTGTGATTCTCCTGCTTCCACCCTTCCATTCCTCCGTAATCACCGCTTAGGGTCGGACCATCCCCAACGATTTCGCGCCGACCAAACTCCTCGAACAGAACCCGTCCCGTTTCGGTGAATGCTCCGATACGGACGTGCTGCCATACGGTGCCTGGGTCCCCCGCTCGAGGCGCGGTCGGCCCGGTCGTCCAGAGCATGCGCACACCGTTGTCGAAGGCAAGCGTTCCGAGACTGTTTTCGGGACCAGGATGCGACGGATCGGACTGGTTCCAGCCGGACGCGGCCCCGAACACTTCCACGACTTGCCTGTCACCATTCAAAAAATTACCATAATGCAGCGCGTGCGTCCCCTGGTTCGTGATGTCCATCCCCGCAGATGAATCGATCATAAGCACCTGCCCGAGCGCACCCGAAGCGATGGCGTCGCGGCAACGGATGAGCGAAGGAAACCACCGAAGTTGATGGCACACTCCGAATTTCGTGCGCGACGTTCGCTCAAGAGACTCCAGTTGTTTCCAGTCGGACACCTCCAGAGCGATCGGCTTTTCCACGGTGCAGGCCGGAACCCCCAACTCCGACACGATCGTCATCGGTTCCAATCGGACGCTTGGAGGCGTCACGATGTGCACCAGGTCCGGCTGTTCGATACGGATCATCTCGGAGGCATCGGCGTAAGCGCGGATGCCGTACTTTGCCGCGAACTTCTCGCGGCGCGCCTCCGTGGGGGATGCGCAGGCGGTCAATACCGCGTTGTCGATATGGGAATAGGCATTCGCGTGCGCAACCGCTCTGGATCCCGTACCGATGATCGCCACTCTGTAAGATGTCACATGTCGTCTCCCCGAAGTAGTGAACGAACGTACGGGAACTCCCGGGCATATTCCTTCCAGGCAGGTAACAAATGTGCTCCGCATGCATCGAATCAGGGGATACCGTCGCGCAGGCGTTCTGGATATCTTTACAAAGCAGCTACAAAAAGGCACGCCATACACCTTGACACTTCGCGTCGAGCGTGATACATTAAACTATCTGGATATAGTTATCCTGAATATCCGGTTTCGCGGATACGGGAAGGTGTTTACATTGGCGACGGTAGAGCAGCCGGATCAACAAAATTTTCGGATACGATCGCACGGGAAAAGCGGTTTGATGCTTATGACCGCTCTGTCGCTGCTCGTGTTTAGTGTCGTAATGTACGCCCAGGATTATGAGGGGGAGCCGATCAATTATCAGAAATCGCAGCCGCACGATGCAATTACGGATCTGCAGTCTAAAATTGATCGAGGCGAAGTGCATCTGAAATATGAGGGACGGAGCGGCTACCTTCTTTCCGTTCTCCAGGCATTGCACGTTTCCGTCTCGTCGCAGATGCTGGTTTTTTCGAAGACAAGCTTTCAACGGGATTTAATTTCCCCGCAAAGACCTCGCGCACTCTATTTCAACGACCGCGTGTATGTGGGATGGGTGCAGGGCGGAGACTATGTCGAATTATCTTCCGTCGATCCTCAGTTGGGCACGGTCTTCTACTTGCTTCCTCAGCAGGTCACGACCCAGCCTAAATTCGTTCGCAGGACGGATGAGTGCCTGCAATGCCACGACTCCGGCCAGGCCGATGGAGTGCCGGGCAATCTGATGCGGTCGGTCTATCCGGCAGGCGACGGCAACCCGATTCTGCCAGCAGGCACTTATACCACGTCGGATGAGAGTCCGCTCAGCGAGCGGTGGGGCGGCTGGTATGTCACGGGCACGCATGGCTTGCAGCGCCACATGGGGAATATGGTGTTCCACAATGAAGCGACCGCGGATAAATCGGATTTGAGCCAGGGCGCGAACGTCACCAATCTGGATAAACTTATCGACACCACGCCGTATCTCAGCAGACACAGCGATATCGTTGCGCTGATGGTGGCGGAACATCAAACACAGACCCAAAACCTGATCACCCGCGCGAATTATGGCACGCGCCAGGCTCTGCTTTATGAGCGTCAGCTAAACAAAGACCTGAATCGCCCTGCGGATTATCGTTCCGACAGCGTGACGAGCCGGATCAACGGTGTTTGTGAACGGTTGTTGAAGGGAATACTATTTGTAGGAGAGGCGAAACTTACCGCCCCGATTGCGGGTACGTCCGGTTTCGCGGAACGCTTCGCGACGTATGGCCCGAGAGACAGTAAGGGCCGCTCGCTTCGGGACTTCGATCTGCACCATCGCCTCTTCAAGTATCCCTGCAGTTATCAGATCTATTCCGCGGCGTTCGACGGGCTGCCGGACGAGGCGAAGAGTCGGGTGTATCAGCGTCTCGAAGAGGTTCTGACCGGAAAAGAAACGAGTCCGGATTACAGTCACCTGTCTCCCTCGGACCGCAAGGCTATCCTGGAGATTTTACGAGACACAAAACAGGACTTCGTCGCATGGGAACGAACGCAAACTTAAGGAACGGTCGGTTGTAAACGGACCCATCCGTCCAGAATCTGGCGCGATAGACTGAGCGGTGGCGGCAACGGCGGCATGGCGCCGGCATGGAACCACTCCACGCGATCCAGTTCCTCTTCATCGATCTGGATATCCCCGCCAATGTATCGCGCCGTAAAACCGATCATCAATTGATGGGGAAATGGCCAGGGCTGGCTTCCCTGATATACCAGATCCTCAATACGTACGCCCGCCTCCTCGGCGACTTCGCGATGCACGCACTCTTCCAGCGACTCCCCGGGGAGTACGAACCCGGCAAAAATGCTGTACATTGGCCCCCACCCTGGTTTATGAGCAAGCAGCACACGGTCCGCGCCGTCATGCACCAGCATCAAAACGGCCGGGCTCACCTGAGGATAACGGCTGTGGCCGCAATGCGAGCAGTGGCGCACCCACTCCTTCTGCATGGGTTCGGTAGCGCCGCCGCACACAGGACAGAACTGACTGGTGCGCCGCCAATGCAGAATTTGCCAGGCGTAACCGGCGATCAGCCACTCCTGCTCCGCGATGCTTCCATATAGCTTTCTCATGCCAATCCCCATGTATCCAGGCGGTAAATCCGTTTCCTCCGCTAAGTGCGCCGTCTTATACAACACCCCATCGAGCCGTCCCAGGAATAGAGGCTCCCCCAACGCAAACGAGGCCTTATCCTCCGCCGGTTCGCCGGGCAAACATATCGCGTTGCCCTCGCTGCGGACGACCACTTCCTCTCCTCGAAATAGGATCCAAATAACGCGGCCGGGCTCGCCGTTGTCCGCAGTATATACGCGCGTGAAATCCGGATGCAGTGTCAACGTAGCATCGTCTCCCTTTTGTTAAGCAGGTTCGGTGCTTATTGCGCATCCTCATCTAAAAATCCTCGTTTAGCGGGGATGGGGTAACCGGCATTATCGCCCTGGTATCCGTATTACTCCGACAGAAGACGTGTGCGCCTATTCGTCGCAGTCCGCGCAGGCGGACTTTGTGCCTTTCCAGCCGCGACTTCCGTCGCCGGGTATCCGGCACAGACGTCTCTCCTCTCCCGCAATGCTTGAGAGGTGAGACCATCCCTATCTTACGATCTTACGCGTCCCTAATTATGATCCGGAGGACCTGGAGGCGGAGGACCGTTCCCATCGCCCGGACCACCCGGTGGCGGCGGTCCCGGGTGCGCCTGCACAAAGTCTTCCACCACTGTCTGTTGATCGGCGGTCAGGACAGTCATGGCTTGATCGTGAGTCTTACGGCGTAAGTCCTGCATTGTCTTCTGGTACGATCCGTAATTGCTATTTTGAAGCGCGGCATCCTGATTTTGCTTAATCGCTTGTTTGGCGGCATCCGCAATGGCAAGGAGGCTTTTTTTCTGATCTGCGGTAAGTTTTAGTTCGCCGAGCACGTCAGGCGGAATTCCCAACATGTGATAGGCGTCTAACTCCTTAAGGAAAGCGGGCAGAGCCTGCTGTTGCGCCGTCGTCAATATTGTTGTAATTTGTTGAGTGACCTGGTCATTCAATGTCTTTTGCTTTCTCATGGCAGCCTGCATCGCCTGTTGCGTGGGGGGTGCGCCAGTCTGCTCGTCCGGCTTCGGCATAAGATCTCTTCGCTGCTTGCGCAACTCCCTTTGAATCTGGGAGATCTTCGTTTTTTGATCGGCGCTCAGTTGAAGGCCGGCATCCAGCACGGCGACCGGGACGTCGACAACCGTGGCATGCCTCGGCGGGCCAATGGGTGGGGGCCCGGGCCTTCGTCCGGGAGGCCCCCCCGGGAATCCTCCTCCAGGTGGCGGGCCGTCCGGCGGGCCACCTGGAGGCTGAGCCATTGTCGACGATACGCACAACGTCCCCAGGAGTAAAAGGGAGACCATCGTCGTAGGCCTCCCAAACTTTCTGTTCAGCTTCATCTTATCGTCCTTTCCACGCACCATCCTCCATGGATGCCACGAGAGCAATATCGAGAGTATCGAACACCCACATGAAAACAAGATGAAAGCAGAAAAAGATTTATTCAGGAAGGGTGTCGAAGAGATCCAGGGCGCTTTCATGTGGTTTTCATATCCAGGCTGTATAGTGGAGAGGTTGCAAAAGCAGGAGCCCCTAAAAAGCTTAATCGGACGCTTTCGGAGATCGGATATCCGTGTGGGAGGAAGGCTGTCAAGATGAAGATACTGCTGGTCGAAGACGAACCCGGCATCGCGAGCCTTATCAAACGCGGACTGGAAAACGCCGGATATAGTGTCGAAACGGCACTTGACGGCACAACCGGCCTACAGATGGCGCTCGACACGCATTACAGCCTTATCATCCTGGACCTGATGTTGCCCGGAACCGATGGTTGGCGCATCTGTGAGGCACTGCGCTCGCGCCGCGACCAGGTTCCCATTCTGATGCTTACAGCGCGGGATACAGTGGAGGATCGCGTGCGCGGGCTGGACCTGGGTGCGGACGATTATCTACCCAAGCCATTCGACTTCAAAGAGTTGTCTGCGCGTGTCCGGTCTCTCCTCCGGCGAGATAAGGTGCATCGTCGAAGGGTCATCAGTGTCGCGGATTTGGAGATAGATACCGCCAAACGCCGTGTGACTCGCGGCGGTGTTGAGATCGGTCTCAGCCATCGTGAATATGATTTACTGGAAGCGCTTGCCGCGCATGAAAGCCAGGTATTGACTCGCGAAGCGATTCAGGAGCGGATCTGGATGG
>JBBRKX010000164.1:0-8259 GCA_038231675.1 Chthonomonadales bacterium
CAACGTCTCCTCACGGAGATACCGTATCGGCTCCCCGATAAGAGCCGGAAACAACCGACAAATATCGACTGATCGACATCAGATGACACAACTCTGATTCAACTCAAAAGTGTATGAGATCAGATGATACTTGTCTGATTACCTATAGGAAGGGCTTATGCGTCTGTCCGCTCTAGCTGTTGTCTGCATCACCGTAATTGGGAGTTTATCTCCCCGACCCGCCTCCGCCGACCTCAGCGCGCCGCGTGTCGTGGCCACGTTCGGCGAGATGCCCAAAGTGGTGACCTTGCCCGATGGGCGCCTCCTTGCCTTCTTTCATCCGCTCACGGGCGAGATGACGGCGGTGGAGACGCGAACCTCGTCGGATGGCGGTAAGGCGTGGGGCGCCATGGAGACGCTCCTAAAGCTCCCAGAGGATGCCGGCGGTTTCGGCTACTCATTGCCGTTCATCGACCGGCAGGGAGAGCTCCACATCTTCTTTTTCTGCGACGTGAACAGCGGCGTGGTGCGGCCCAATCCCAGGGCGCGGCCTATGCGGCATGGTCTGGGCCAGCTCGACATCTGGCACGCCCGCACGACCGGCGGCAGAAAGCAATGGGGGCCCGCTCGCCGTATTTGGGAAGGGCGGGCCGGCGATATGCAGTCGGTCATCCAGCTCCGCAGCGGGCGGATTGTGCTGCCAATCTCCTACTGGGTAGACCGAAACTGGGGACACCGCGGTGAAGGGTTCGATGCCTTCACGTTCATGGGCTCATTCCGCTGCTCATCGCTCTATTCGGATGACGGCGGAGCCACCTGGCAGCAGTCTCCCGCCGAACTGAAGACGCCGACCTCTTCGCTGGGCGAACTGGGCGCTGTCGAGCCCGTGATCATCCAGCTCACGGATGGACGGGTCTGGATGCTGATCCGCACGCAGATGGGACGATTCTACGAATCCTTCTCGAAGAACGGAGTTGACTGGACTTCGGCCCGGCCGACCGCGCTGCATTCGTCAGACTCGCCCGCCGGCCTGGTTCGCCTTCTGGACGGGCGTCTCCTGATGTTCATCAACGATTGCCGGCGGTTTCCCTACGCTGTAGGTGGCCGGCAGGCGCTGCACGCAGCGGTGTCCAGCGACGAAGGCGGGTCGTGGCAGGGCTGGCGAGAAGTCCTGCGCGATCCCTACCGCAACGAGCCACCGCCACCCGGTGGAGATCACGGCGTCTCCTACGTCTATCCCACGCTTCTGGCCGACGGCAAGGTCCTCTTCACCATGTGGGTTGCTACGGGGAAGCAGCGCTCGATCTACGTTTTCGATCCGAAGTGGCTGGACCAGACCACCGCTACTTGCGCCTTTGATCCCCCGTCCGGAGAAAGACATAGTGGGTCGGGTGATGACGGCCTGGCGGAGTGGTCGGTCTTCGGAACGAAAGGGGCCGGCCTTTCGTCCCATCCGTCCAAGGCGGGCAAGTCCGTACTCTCTCTGCGCAAGGCGCAAGCCGATTGGCCCGCCGGAACGGCCGTATGGAACTTTCCGGCAGGCGGCGCGGGGCGGCTAAGCCTCCGCCTGATGCTCCGGCCCGGCTTTCGGGGCGGCGCCATCGCGTTGACAGACCACTTCTCAACGCCGTTCGATGGGGAGGCTGCTTACCATAACCTGTACAACCTGCCGATTACGCCGAGCAGCAAGATCGGCCAGACAACCCTGCGGCCGAACCGCTGGCACGACGTCACGCTGGATTGGGACGTGAAGAAGCAGACGTGCCGCATATCGGTGGACGGGCGTGCGGCGGGAACCTTCCACCAAAGACGAAATGCCGCGTATGTGAACTATCTACGCTTGAGCTCGACCGCAATCGCTACGAACGACGCCGGCTTCATCGTCGAGTCGGTTCACGCTGAGGTGCAGCCACCTCATTAGTCATTAATCCGACAAGAATCCGACAAGAATCCGACAAGAGGACAGAAATGAATACCCGAAGACCAATCGTCATCTTATTCGCAATATCAGGCATGGCCGCTGTCTTGGCCTCTGTCCTGGCCGCTCCATCACGTTGTAACGCCGATACCCGTAAGCCGGTTGTGGCGCCGCCGTCGCTAACGAAGCTCGGCCCCAGCCTCGTTCCGGCTCTACTGCCGGACGGCAGGCTCATTGGCGTATTCGACCGAACCGGAAAGGATGGTCCCGAGGCGGCATCGGTCTACTCATCGGACGACGGCCGGACCTGGAGCCAACCGGAGACCCTCTGCAAGCTTCCGAAAGAAACAGGCGGCTGGGGCCTCCACAACGTGCTGGTCGACCACAAGGGCGAGCTTCACCTGTTCTACACCAACGACGCCCACACGTCGGGCAAAGGCTTGTATGAGATGCGGTTCGACGTCTACCACGTCGGCTCTACCAACGGCCGAAAGACGTGGAAAGCCCCCGTATTGGCCCGCAAGGGCTACAACGGCTCCATGCTTTCCGTGATCCAGCTAAAGAGCGGCCGCATCGTATTACCGGTCTGCTACCTGACGCCGCGTGTCTGGAGCAACCGCGGGACGGGGTTCGACGCGTTCACGGACATGGGCCGGTTTAGCTCCGGCGTAGTCTATTCGGACGACGGCGGAGATTCCTGGAAGCAATCGGCTATAGAGTTCAAGGTGCCGTCGCCCTATATCGGTGCGGACGGAATGATCGAACCCATCGCGCTCGAGCTCAAGGACGGGCGTGTCTGGATGCTGATACGCACCCAACTCGGCCGGTTCTTCGAGTCCTTCTCAGAAGATGGTTCGGTCTGGACCAGGCCCCGCCCCACCTCCATAATCTCTTCCGACTCTCCACCGAGTCTTACCCGATTGAAAGACGGCCGGATCGTCATGCTCTGGAACAACTCCCTCCGCTTCTCCTACGCCCAGGGCGGACGGCACCTCCTCCATGCGGCCATCTCCGAAGATGAGGGCCGTACCTGGCGCGGCTGTCGCGAGGTCGCCCGCAACCCTTTGATTGATGAGCCGCCCCCACCGAACGGGGACCACGGCGTGGCCTACACGCTGCCTTCCCGCACGCAGGACGGTCAAATAGTCACGCCGCTTTCAGTAGGCGGCACGGGCGGCATGTGGTGGCTCCGATTTGATCCGGAGTGGCTTTACGAGGATAGCCGCAAGAGCGATTTTACTTCAGATACCGACAGTTGGAACCACTTCGGTACCAAGGGGGTGGCGGTTATCGCGCATCCCGAACGACCGTCCGCCCGCGCTCTGCAATTACGGAAAACTAATGCCGATTGGCCTGCCGGCGTCGTGTGGAACTTTCCCAGCAGCACGAGCGGCCGTTTGCAGATGAGCATTAAAGTAATGCCCGGTTTTGGCGGCGCCCGCATCGGCCTGACCGATCACTTTTCAGTGCCCTTCGATCCTGAGGACAGCATCTACAACCTCTTCAATCTGTCTATCGGTTCGGAGGGCAAATTAAAGGGCGGTGAGATCCGACCCGGCGAGTGGCATACCGTTCAGCTCGACTGGAACTGCGCGAAGCTGGAGTGCAAGGTCTCGGTGGACGGCCGCCCGGTTGAGACGCTTCCCATGCAGCGGCGAACGGCCGGGGTCAATTATCTTCGGCTAACCTCCACCGCGGAAGATACCGACACCGCCGGGATGCTCATCGAGAGCGTGGAAGCGTCGGCGTCTCCGTAGCCGGCGACGAGAAGCAAACAGGAAGGACCTACAAAAACAATGGCGTTCAAGATGACATCACTGCCGAACGCATCGATTTCTATAGAAATGAGACGAAAGACCGTGAAGTACCGAAATTCGATAGCCGCTTTGCTCGTCGCGATCCCGCTCTTTGCCGTGATCCCGCTTTTCGCCGCGATCACGTCATCGGCAGGACCGCGGCAAGCTGCGCCCCCTCCTGCACTGACCAAGCTGGTACTCCCCTACACAGTCATGATGGCGCTGCCGGATGGCCGCCTCATCGGCGTTTTCACCAGCGGGCCGGATGTGTTCGGGCGTTATTCCTCGGACGGCGGGCGAACGTGGACCCCGCATGAGAAGCTCTGCACATTGCCCAAAGACGCCGGAATCTGGGCCTGCCATAACGTCGTGGTGGACCGCATGGGCGAGCTGCACCTTATCCTGACCAACGACGACAAAACGACCGGCAAGGGAGGCGAGACGCACTATGACATCTGGCATGCCGGCTCGACGAACCGGCGCAGATCATGGAAGCTGCCGACGCTTCTGCGCAGGGGCTACCACGGGTCCATGCTTTCGGCCATCGCGCTGAAGAGCGGTCGTCTCATCTTGCCGATCTGCTACCTCACGAAGCGTACCTGGGCAAAGCGGGGGGAGGGTTTCGACGCCTATACCTGGATGGGGACGTTCAGCTCAGGCGTGCTCTATTCGAGCGACTATGGCGACACCTGGCAGGAATCCGATATCGAGATCAAGGTCCCGACACCTTATATCGGGGCGGATGGAATCATTGAGCCGATAGCGCTGGAACTCAAGGATGGGCGCGTATGGCTCTTGCTCCGCACTCAGCTCGGCCGCTTGTTCGAGTCTTTTTCCAAAGACGGATCCGTGTGGACGAAACCCCGACCCACTTCCATTATCTCCTCCGATTCGCCGCCCAGCCTGACCCGGCTGAAGGATGGCCGTGTCGTACTGCTCTGGAACAATGCGCTTCGGTTCGCCTACGCGCAGGGCGGGCGTCACATCATGCACGGCGCTATTTCGGAAGATGACGGGAAAACCTGGCGCGGATACCGTGAAGTGGCCAGTAATCCCTTTATCAACGAGCCGCCCCCGTCCTCTGGCGACCATGGGGTCTCGTATATCATTCCCGTTGCAACCAAGGATGGAGAAATTATCGCGCCGGTTTCCGTCGGAGGGCCGGAAGGTGTCTTGCTGATGCGATTCAACCCGGAGTGGCTCTGCGAGACGAGCCGGAAGTCCGATTTCTCCGGCGGCGCGGAGGGCTGGCACAGCTTCGGGACCCGAGGTGTCGAGGTGGTCTCGAATCCGGACAAAACGGACGCGCGGGCGCTTCAGATCCGCAAGCCGGAATCCGATTGGCCGTCGGCGGCAGTCTGGAACTTTCCCAACGGCAAGAACGGCCGCTTGAAGATGCGATTGAAGCTCAACCCGGGATTCCAAGGCGCGCGCATAGGGCTGACGGATCACTTTTCAGTGCCCTTCGATCCGGAAGACAGCGTGTACAACCTCTTCAATCTGTCTATCGGCCCGGAGGGCAAATTAAAGGGCGGTGAGATCCGACCCGGCGAGTGGCATACCGTTCAGCTCGACTGGAACTGCGCGAAGCTGGAGTGCAAAGTCTCGGTGGATGGCCGCCCTGTTGAGACGCTTCCCATGCAGCGGCGAACGGCCGGGGTCAATTATCTGCGGCTAACCTCCACCGCGGAAGATACCGACACCGCCGGGATGCTCATCGAGAGCGTGGAAGCGAGCACCTCACCAGGATAAGAGCTATGATGAATGAAAGCGCAAACTCGGAGAAAATGATCCGCTTGTCGCGGCGCGGGTTCCTCAAGACTGCCGGCGGACTCGGGCTGGCAGCCCGCTGTGAAGCGCTGAGCGCGACTCCTCTTTGGGCGGCTGAGCATCCACGGACTCCATTGACGCCGGAGGAGGTAAAGAGCCGAATCCGCGGGCCAATCCTCACCGTTCCCACGCCGTTCACCGCTGACTTCGCTGTGGACCATCAGGCCGTGCGCAACATGGTGCGCCTGGGGCTGGCAAACGGTATACAGGTGTACGAGCTTACAGCGGGTAACAGCCAGTACGGCGTGTTGAGCTATGACGAGGTCAAGAAGCTGACGAAGGTCCTGACGGAAGCGGTTGCAGGCAGAGGGATAGTCATCGGCGCGACCGGCGCATGGTGGACGGGACAAGCGGTGGACTACGCGCGGTATGCCCAATCAATTGGCGCGAACGCCGTGCAGGTGCTCCTCCCGTCCGGCACTGAGGATGGCTACGTAGAGCATTTTCGCCAGATCGCAGCGGCCACCCGGCTGGCGATTGTGCTGCAAGGAGACCCGTCGTTTAAGCTGATCGACCGGCTGGTGGAGATTCCCTCCATCGTGGCGATGAAGGAAGACGGCAGCGATGCCTACTACGCAGACCTCCAGAAAAAGTACGGCCGCCGGCTGGCCGTATTCTGCGGAGGCCAGAAGCGGAGGTACCTCATCGGACATCCACTGGGCTCGCCGGCCTTCTTCAGCTTCTTTATAACCTTCGCGCCGAAGGTAACGACGCGGTTCTGGGAGGCATTGAAGAGGGGCGACACGGCGGCCGCTCGTGAAATTGTGGACCGATACGAAAAGCCCGTATTCGACTTCTGCCTGGCCGGGCCTCGCGGTTTCCACGCTTACTGGCGGGCCTTCATGGAGCACTTCGGCGTGGCGAAGCGCTATGTGCGACCGCCGGAAGAGAGTTGCACGGAAGAGGATATGAAGCGAGTCCGGGCGCTGTGCGAGCGCCTTAACCTATAGGATGCATCAGAAGAGGAATGGATTATGAAGATCGTATCCCGGCGACGCTATTGTTTGCCGCTCATTATTGGGCTCGCGTTTGCAGAAAGCATGACGAGATGCTACGCGCAGCATGAAAAGAATCCACTCGTTGTTCCCACGCCACGCGAAGATAGCTGGCGAGCAGAGCACGAGAAGCACAAGGAGAAGGCCCGGTCAGGAAACTTCGACATCGTATTCCTGGGGGACTCGATCACGGAGCGCTGGAGGTATCCGGGGGAAGGAAAGCTTGTATGGGATACGATGTTCGCTCCGCTTAACGCCGGCGAGTTTGGGATTAGCGGAGATGGAACGCAGAGCGTGCTATGGAGGCTCCAGGACGGAGAGCTCAACGGATTGAGTCCGAAAGTCGTGGTGCTCCTGATCGGCACGAACCATATCCAGTCAAACAAGCCCGATCAGATTGTGGAGGGCATTACGGCGGTTGTCCGGCAACTGCGCGACCTCCTCCCGAGGAGCAAGGTCCTGCTCATGGGTCTCTTTCCCCGCCGTCACAGCAGCGATTCACCGATGATTCCAACTTATATCCGGCAGGTCAACTCCCGGATCGCGAGGCTGGATGATAAGGGCAAGACCGTCCGATTCTTTGACATTGGCGCCCGTTATCTTCATCCGGATGGAACGCTTATAACCGACACGATGATCGACGGCTTGCATCTCTCTCCCAAGGGGTATTCGATATGGGCCGGCGCGATCATGAAGCCGCTGACGGAATGGGTGCGTCCGAAGGGGAATCCGAGCCACGTGGAACCGAGTGAGAATCAAGGGGCGCTGCGGCAGCGCGCGCTCCGCCTGCTTCGTGCGGCCCTGCACGCGGCGCCGTTGAAAAACATGCACGCCGCCGAGGCGCTAATCTGGGACCGCTACCCCAATGAGGCGCGGGCGGAGTTCGAAAGACTCCTTCCCACGGCCAAGCCGCCGATACTGATCGGCGCGTGGCGCGTGCTTGCCCAGGCTGCCGGCGATCCGAAGGTGCGGGCACGATATGTAAACAAGGTCCGCGATGCCGCGCTCGACACGAAGGGCCCGCAGGCCGAGTTCGCCATTGAATCGCTAGGTAAGCTCGGCTACGCGGGCCGCGAGCGGCCCTTCGTAGAGTTGGCCGAGTCGGGCGAGCCTGTGATGAAGATTCTGGCCCGTTGGGTAATAGCCAACTCCGGAAAAGCGGAGGACGAGGCTGCACTGGCCGAGCTGCTGGACCAGCCCGATTCGCGCAACCGGGGAATAGCGGCCTATGCCCTGCGCTTTCTTAAACGGCTGAGGCCGGCCACGATCGCGCACGTGCAGAAGGTTTACGATGCCGAGCCGCCGGACGGCGCGGGACGGGTCTTCTTCGCAACCACGCTCTACGTTCACGGCACGTCGGAGAACCGGGCCGCCCTGAAGCGTGAGCTCTTTAGGTTCGCGGAGAAGGGCGACCAGGAAGCGAGGTACCAGTCGCTGCTCGTTGTCGGTAAGTGGGCCGGCTATTCCGACCTGCCAAATCTGGAGCGATTCCTTTCCGACAAGGACGGCGACATCCGGATCGCGGCCGCGCACGCTATCCTTAGCGCAACGGCGGCCAAAGGGGCCGGCAAAGGGGCGGTTAAATGAGGAGCTACGCGCGGTCCGCGGAGCTCTACGAGCGTGCCAAAAGTTGCCTGGCCGGGGGCGTCTCCAGCGAATTCCGCAAATTCAGTCATCCTCACCCCCTCTTCTACTCGCACGGGCAGGGCAGCCGGATAGTAGACGTGGACGGCAACGAGTA
>JBBRKX010000165.1:0-8246 GCA_038231675.1 Chthonomonadales bacterium
GTGAACTACGTCCAATACATGTTCCTGAAGCACCTGGCCGCGAAACATCGCAACCTGTGCGTGGTGGGCGATGACGACCAGTCGATCTACCTGTTCCGCGGAGCGGATGTCGGACTCATTCTTCAGTTCGAGCACGACTATCCGGATGCGAAGATCCTGAAGCTGGAACAGAATTACCGTTCGTCCAAGAACATCCTGGACGCGGCGCACGGCGTGGTGCGGAACAACGTCGGCCGCAAAGACAAGAAACTCTGGACTGAACAGGATCATGGATTTCCGCTTACCAAGGTCGAGGCCGAAAACGAACAGGAAGAGGCCGTATGGATCGCGCGCAAAATCCGTGAGGACGTGCGGCGCGGCGCTCGGAAGTGGAGCGACTGCGCCATCCTTTATCGCACGAACGCGCAGTCGCGCGAGATGGAGGATGTGTTCGTCAATTGGAATTCGCCCTATAAGGTGGTGGGCGGCCTCCGGTTTTACGAGCGCAAAGAGATCAAAGACGTTCTCGCCTACCTGCGCGTGGTGCAAAACCCGTCGGACGGGGTCAGCCTGAAACGGATCATCAACATCCCGGCGCGTGGCATCGGCGCGACTTCGCTGATGGCGCTGGAAGAGGAGAGCAATCTCTCCGGCCGCAGTCTGTGGGCCGTGCTGGAGAATGTGGGCGCGATCACGCAGCTTCAGCCCCGTATCCGAACGCGACTTGCGGAGTTCTCTTCCCTGATCGCGGCGCTTCGTGACGAGCGCAATCAGCTTTCCGTCACCGAATTGGCGCAAAAGACCATGGAGCAAACGGGATATATACAGACGCTGGAGGCGGACAAAAGCATCGAGTCGCAGACCCGTCTGGAAAACGTCCGCGAGTTCCTTTCGAAAACGAAGCAGTATGAACAGGAGACGGCGGACCCCACCCTCATGGATTTCCTGGAAAATGTCGCGCTGGTCGCCGACATCGACAGTCTCGACGCAAATGCGGACGCGGTGACGATGATGACTCTGCATGCCGCCAAGGGGCTTGAGTTCCCGGTGGTCTTTATGGTGGGGATGGAGGAGGGCATCTTCCCGCACCGGCGTTCCATGGAATCCGAGCGGGAGATGGAAGAGGAGCGGCGGCTTTGCTACGTGGGGATCACCAGAGCGAAAGAGGAGCTGTACCTCAGCTACGCGGGTCGACGGACTATTTTCGGGAGCGTATCGTACAATCCGCCCTCGCGTTTCCTCAAAGAGATACCGGAAGAGCTATTTCATAACCAGAAGGACAAAGGCGGGCGCGGCCCATCGATCTCCCTATTCGATCCGGATGAGGAGGATCAGGGCAGCCGCGCCGCGCGGGCTGCGGGGAAGCTCTGGCATACCGGCGTGGTCTCGCCGCGCGAGCAGAAACGCATCACCGAAGCGGCGGGCTTTCGTGTGAGCCAGAAAGTCAAGCATCCGATTTTTGGGATCGGCATCGTTCTCAACCTGACGGGAGAAGGCAGAGACCTGATGGTGGAGGTCGCGTTTCAAAAAGTCGGCAACAAGAAGCTCGATCCCTCCTTAGTAAACCTGGAGCCCCTAAACTGAGGGCGCATTGGATATTGGTAAGCCAAACGGCAACCCAGTCGTAATAGATATGGCGCCGAACGCAGCCTTGTACGGCAGGCGCGACCGGCCAGCATGGATAGCACGCAGAACGGAGATGTATCAAGGATGGCGGAAGAGCTGTCGGCTAGCCCGCGCGGCGGGAACAATCAAAAGGTGATCGGCGCATTGCGCGCGGCCTGGGAGCGTGAGGTCGAGGCGGCGCAGCTTTACCGCGTTCTGGGCGATCAGCAGCAGGATGAGCGCAGGCGCGGCATCTTCAACCGGCTTGCGGAGGCGGAAGAAGACCATGCCAGGCAGTTCGCGGATCGGATGGTCACACTGGGCGGTTCGGCGCCCGAGTTGAATACTACCCCGACCTCCTCGCAGCGCCTGATGGCGCGCACCCTAGGCTCGGACGCCATGCTGCGCCGCCTGGAGGCGGAGGAGGCGCGCAACATCGCTCAGTTCGATCGCCACGCCCAGGCCCTGCAATCCGACCCGGAATCGCATTCGCTGTTCACAAGAATCGAAGACGAAGAAAAGCAGCATGCGAGCATGCTCCACTCCTTGAAATCCCATGACGAGCCTAAAACGCGACTGGAAGCGATGCTCAAGGGAGAAAAGTGGCATGTCTCGACGGGAAGCTGGATCGGGGACGCGATCTACGGAATCAACGATGGATTGGGCGCGTGCTTCGGCACGGTAAGCGGCATGGCGGGATACGCGGGCGGCAACAAGGTGGTGCTGGCGGCCGGAATGTTCACCATGCTGGCTTCGGCGCTTTCCATGGGCTCCAGCGCCTACATGGCCAGTAAATCCGAACGCGAAGTGTACGAGGCGGAGATCGGCCGCGAAAAAGCCGAGATAGAACAGCACCCGGAGCATGAAAAGGAAGAGCTTGAACTGCTCTATCAGTTGAAGGGCTTTTCGGTCGAGGAAGCGAAGATGATGACCGAACGGATCGCGGCCCATCCGGAAGAGTTCTTGAAGACCATGGCGCAGGAGGAGCTGGGACTGAGTGAACGACACTTCCCCAACCTCTGGATCGGCGCAACATCTGCCGCCATCTCGACTGCGATTGGCGGCATCATTCCCGTGCTTCCCTTCTTTTTTCTCAAGGGCATACCGGCAGTCATCGCCGCCGCGATCATTGGAATGGCGGCGCACTTCCTCGTCGGCGCGGCAAAGAGCATCATCACCGCGCGCAGTTGGTGGGCCAGTGGACTGGAAATGACCGTGATCGGCTTTATCTCCGGCGGCGTGACGTTCGGCATCGGAGAGCTTTTCCGCGGCGTTTAGGCTCCCTCATACCCCAACCCCTTTCTCCCTGGATTCCCGGACTGCGTTATGACACTGCTTACGAAACTCCGAAACACCATAATCACTGCTGATCAGGAACCCTGTTTGGACGGCAGCGCGCTCAGCCAATCTACTACCTCCGTCAACGTGGAAATGCTTTCCGCAGAACGCCTTGAGGCTTCTCGCACCAGATGGAGGGCAGACATACCAACTCCTCGGGCGCCTATAACATCGGCTCGCATACTATCCCCGACCATGAGCATCTGGTGAGGAAGAACTTCCAATTCTAAACAGAGCGCCTCAAAGATAGCAGGTTCTGGCTTAATGTAGCCGACTTCGAAAGACCAGACATACCGATCGATTCGATTTCCAAGTAGTGCCTGCACTGGTTGCGCATAAGGAGCCGCCAGATTGGAAACCAACCCCAATTTCATACTTCGGGCTCGCAAGCGGTCTAATGTCTCCTCGACTTCGCAGAAGAGTCGGATTGATGCTACTTCTTGTTGCACCTTCTGCTCAATGTCAATTAGATTTGATGCCTCCGAATGGGCAATCGCTTCCACAAGTTCGTCAAGGCTCAGATTGCGAGTCATGCATAGGCGCTTCGCTTCCGATGCCGGCATATTTGCTTGTTTCAGAAGATTAGCAAATGGATGCGTCGGGTCTGCGATATAGCAGAGCGTTCCGTAAGCATCGAAGGCGATTGCCTGGATATGCATTCTCATCTTACGCTCACGTTCGTGTATCCCTTGTTCCTCAACGGATCATTGAGTTTTATTTTGACGTTAATGTTCAGCTTATACAAAGACTGGTTGTTCACTCAGGGGCGTGACGGTCGCAAAATGAGGGAGGGCTTCCCCGGACTCCAAGAGTCCGGGGCGGCCTGTTTATCCTACGACGCCGGCTTCCTCGAGCAGCTTTTCGGCATCGATGATCTCGTAGCGGTAGCCCTGCTCGGTCAGGAAAAGCTGGCGATGCGTGGAAAACTCCTGATCACGCGTTTCGCGGGTAACCAGCGAATAGAAGCGGGCGATGCTTCCATCCGATTTGGGCCGCAGGATTCGGCCCAGTCGCTGCGCCTCTTCCTGACGGGAACCGAACGTGCCGCTCACCTGGATCGCCACATTCGCGTCCGGCAGATCGATCGAAAAATTCGCCACTTTGGAAACGATCAGAACCTTGATCTCGCCCTTCTTGAAGGAATCATAGATCTTTTCGCGCTCGCGTTGCGGCGTCTTACCGGTGATCACCGGGGCGTTGAGCCTGCGCACGATGCTGTCGAGTTGATCCAGGAACTGGCCGATGATCAGTACATTGTCGTCCTTGTGCTTACGCAGAAGGACTTCGATGAGGTCTTCCTTCTTTGGATTCACGGAGGCGAGGCGAAACTTTTCGCGCGGCTCCGCGATGGCGTATTCCAGTCGGTTCGCATCTTCGAGCGGGATACGCACTTCGGTGCAGATCGCCGTGGCGATCCAGCCCTGCTTTTCCAGGACCTTCCAGGGAACGTCCGCCTTCTTGGGGCCTATCAAGGAAAAGACGTCGTCTTCGCGCCCATCCTCGCGCACCAGCGTCGCCGTAAGCCCGAGGCGTCGCTTCGCCTGGATTTCCGCAGTGATGCGAAAGACCGGGGCCGGCAGCAGATGCACTTCGTCATAGATGATCATGCCCCAGTTTTGCCGATTGAAAAGGTCCGGGTTCAGGTATCCATCGGCCACTTCCGGCGCTTCCACCTTCAGGTCGGCGCTGTCCCAGTCGTCCATTTCGCGCTCTATCAGCGCTTCATCGCCCTTCTTCTTGCCGCGCTTCTTGTTCGGATCCCGCCGTGCGGTCAGCACCTGATACGTTGCGATCGTGATCGGCCGGATCTCCTTGACCTCGCCGCTGTATTCGCCGACCATCTCATCCGAAAGCGTCGTCTTGTCCAGGATCTCCGTGCGCCACTGTCGCGCGGCGGTGATTCCCGTCACGATGATCAACGTCTGCATCTGCGCCTTCACGATCGCCTGCATTCCAATGATCGTCTTGCCCGCGCCGCATGGCAGCACCAGCACTCCGCTCCCTCCGGCCACGGAGCCGCCCGCCCAGAACGTGCTGGCCGCCTCTTCCTGGTAGGGCCGGGGCAGAAAAGGCTTGCCCAGCCGCGTCACTTCGCGGAGGCGAATTTCCAGATGTGCGCCCTCGTTATAGCCCGCGAGGTCCTCTACCGGGAAGCCGATCTTCAGCAGCGCCATCTTGATGCGACCGCGTTCGAGCAGCGGTATCTCCACGGTGCGGGCATCCACGGGCTTCAGCAGGAACTTCTGAATGCTTTTGTTGTGGCGGATTTCCGTCATGACGAGATTGTCATCCGCGCGCAGCAAAAGCTGGCCATCCTTCACAATCAATTTCAGCTTGCCATACCGGCCGACATAGTCGTGTACGTCATGGAGGATATTTCCGGGAACATCGTACTTTGTATACTCGTTCAAGACAGCGATCATCCCGTCCGCAGTCATGCCCGCAGCCCGCGCGTTCCAGAGCGAAAGCGGCGTGAGTCGATAGGTATGGATGTGCTCGGGACTCTTGATCAATTCGCAAAATCCAGCCAGCTGATCTCTGCACTCTTCATAACGAGGATTATCCACTTCAAGGAGAACGGTGCGGTCGGACTGGACAATAAGGGGGTTCTGCGGATTGTAAGGCATAAAGATGACTCTCCCGTGGCGCGTTGCCGACAAACCAAAGCGAATATAGAGTTTACCCGTTTAACCCCGGAGACGCAACCGTCGCGAAAGTTAGGATGGGCAATAGAATGGTAGGGCCGCCGCAGGGCCTCGATCGGTCAGGGGAGCCGCTCCCCTGAGCGGCGGAGCAGGCCCGCACGCTCGGCAAAATTTTGCACGTTCGGCAAAATCAAGGCAACTTGAGAACAGAGTGAGACGGAGCGAGAGCGGCGCCTTCATGCGGTTTTGGGATGGCGCGCTCTTTAATTTTAGTTTCCAATAGGCCTGTTCTCAGGATGGTTTTGTTCGTAAAATGAGTTACGTAAAGGTTGCATCTACGGGGAGCGGGCAATGGTCGTTTTGGCAACTATCTTCTGGTTGAGTTGGTTCTGTATCCTCTACACCTACGTTTTGTTCCCTATTTTGCTTGCTTTCTGCACCCGCTTATTCGCGCAACAGGCTACGGAAGCCGCCCCAGAATCCACCAGCGCGCTTCCAACCGTTTCCATGGTGGTTGCAGCTTATAATGAAGCGGGCGTGCTGAACGCGAAGCTGCGGAACACATGGCAGATCGATTATCCCGCGGACCGATTTGAAATTCTGATCGGCTCCGACGGCTCCGAAGACGGCACGGCCGAGATTCTTGCGGGATCCGCAGACCCCAGGCTCCGTGCATTTCCCTTTGCCGAGCGCCGTGGAAAGATCTCTGTCCTGAACGAGTTGATGGGGCATGTACGCTCGGATATCGTGGTGATGTCCGATGCAAACACGATGTTCGCTCCGGACGCGGTAAAGAAGTTGGTAGCGCATTTTCAGGATCCCACGGTCGGCTGCGTAAGCGGGGAGCTTTCCCTGGAGCAGGAAGGCGGCGTTTCCGGCGAAGGGATCTATTGGAAGTACGAGGGTTGGATCAAGCGCAATGAGGGCAAACTCGGGTTCTTGATCGGCTGCAACGGAGGGATCTTCGCGATTCGTTCCCGGCTGTTCGAAAAACTGCCCGCGTCGACGATTGTAGAGGATTTCGTTCTCAGCATGCGGATATTGGAGCGCGGTCATCGGGTCCGATTCGAGCCCATGGCGCGGGCCACGGAGCCTGCGTGCAAATCCGCCCGCGCCGAAATGATACGAAAAATTCGGATCGGCGCGGGCGGATGGCAGGCGCTTCGCCTGACGGGCGCCGTCCTCCACCCACGTTTCGGGCTGCGCGCCTTCGCTTTTTGGGGTCATAAAGTCCTTCGCTGGCTTGTGCCGGTCTTCTTTTTACTCGCGCTCGCCGCCAATGTCGGCCTGGCGGTAAAAAGCGTTCCCTTGCTCGTTTTTCTCGGCCTGCAGGTTGCCGGCGCCGCCATCGCGCTGCTTGCCCACAAAGCGGGCCCGGAAAAGTCGCTTCCGAAATGGACGCGACCGATCAGTTACTTTTACTTGATGAATTACGCGCTCTTTCGTGGTCTGCTAAGGTATCTATCCGGAACGCAGAAAGTGACGTGGGAGCGCGACGCTTCGGTAGAGAGCGCCCCCTCTCTATCCACCTTACGCACCGCGGAAACGCCTGCGAACGGGCGCACAGGCGCGAACGAGACGATTGCCCCATAAGCCAACGGACGGGATCCGCCGCAAAGACGCTTGTGCGATTTGCGCCAGGCGAATACGATCGCAGTTCGGAGAAATAAAATTGGCAGTTCGAGAAAGCATATTTAACCTCGATGGGTTAAAGCAGGCCGAATCCGGGTTTCGGGAGCGATTGGCCGCCCAGCCGGACGACATGAGAACGCGGGTCAACCTTGCGTGGTGCCTGTTCATCCGCGCCTTACATCAAGCCGGTCAGGAATCGATGCTGGCGGCTCTGGCAGCGGCCGAGCATCCCGGCGAGCCGGTTTCCGTGGGAAGAGCAAAGATAACTTTCGACACAAACTCGGAAGAGTTGATCCAGGACAGTCTCCGACAGGCTTTTACCGTGCGACAGCTGAGCATGCAGTCGGAAGAGTGTTCCGCAGCGGAACAGTTGCAGGCATTGGTCCGCCTCTCAGGGGGCGCGGAAGCCGTATGCACGGCTGCGGAGGATGCTGTCCGCATTCTTGCGGAGATCACCTGGGAAGTGATCCAGGGGGCCCCGGAGGAAAAGTTGGAGTGTTGACCTTCCTCCAGCCGATGGAATGCATGTCGGCGGCCGTAGGGAAAGGGAGGGGAATACCGCGTCGTCGTCGAATGTACCGACAGTGACATCAAAATGCTCGGCGACGAGGAGTTCGGTATGAACCAACACAAGGTGCGCTTCGGCGTGATCGGAACGGGTGGCATGGGCATGGGCCATTGCCAGATGATTCCCACCATTCCCGAGGCGGAGTTAACCGCTATCTGCGACATCAACCCCAGGACACGTGAAGCCACCACCGAGAAATATAATGTGCCTTCGTTTCCGGAATATCACGCGCTTTTGGATAGTGGCCTGGTCGACGCGGTAGTCATCGCTACTCCGCACTATTTTCACCCTCCCATGGCGATCGATGCGTTTGCACGGGGCATTCATGTCCTCTCGGAGAAGCCGTTGGGTGTAATGGTCTCCGCCGTGGATGGCATGATTCAAGCGGCCCGAGCATCCGGCAAAAAGTTCTGTGTCATGTATCAGATGCGGAGCGAAAGCCAGAACCAGGCTGCCAAAGAGATCATCGCTTCCGGCCA
>JBBRKX010000166.1:0-8244 GCA_038231675.1 Chthonomonadales bacterium
AAAGAGATAGCAAGCACAACAGCACCAGGTTGAGAGGGGTCGAACAGAAGTAAACCAAACGTTTTGAAAACGAAGCAAGGCGCTTCAGATAGTTTCGGCTACCCAAACCAGCGGACAAATAGGATTTCTGTGACCGGAGAGCGTCTTCGGCGGTTGAATCGGACATAGTAACCTCTTATCCCTTCAGGAGGACGGCCAACATCGCCTGCAACGGATGTGCGGAAGCCAAGAGTAATTTCGGCTATAAAGCACAAATATTCCACAATTGTCCGTATGGCATTCGGAATGTACGCGGACCGCTGCTTTGCAATCGCCATGGATCGCCGGACTACGACTTATGGCAGGATCGTGGATCTGCCAGCCATCATGAGAGTGGCAGATAAGATATTTATTCCGTGCCCGCGCAGGGACAGATCTTATGAATAAGCCATGGGAACGATCAATGTAACCGCGATCCCTTTACTACCTAAGTGTATATTAGTGAACTTTTTTTATTATAATACTCCGCTACCATCGTGTCAATATGCTGTTTGTTGAATTTCAATGTATATATTAAGATATATCCCAGGATGGGTTGTAAAACAACTCAGGATACAGTCGAACATATCTGATTCGCGTTCGCGTACATGTCTGACAATGGGCACGGAAATATCCAGTTCCTGAAACACTTTCATCCCCACGTGTTCAACCGTGTTACAAACCATTGAGTCCGATCTCCGCCGCAAAAGCACTCCCGCCTGGTGCGTTGCGTAATAGCTGTTGCCCCTTTTTATGATCCGCGCCGCGCCGCAAAACCACGACTGTATTGCGAATCCACACAACGCCGTAATTCGGGCTCTCGACGAGCATCCGAGCAAAGTAGCTGTAGTCCGCATCCGTCAGGGGCCAGTGCGTCGATTCCGGGCAGAGCAACACGAACCGCACGTCGGAGTTTGCAATACTGCTCAGAAGAGGTTGGGCACGCAAGGGGGAAATCTCGTCACCAAGTTCCTGGCTTAAGGCGAGCGCGCTATTGCCCCAGCAGATCTCTTGGAATGGGTTCGGAAACATATAAATATGACGTCGGTGCGTGGCATGCGGCGCAATATTCGATTGCGTACTCAAAGAGGCCTCGGCTGGAATCCATGCGAGCGCCTGACGAATCGTATGGGACTGTTCGTCGGTGAGAGTTTCCGCGAATATGTTTCTCGGCTGCTTCGCGAGGGGGCTATTTTCAACGCCGAGGGAGATCGCTCGTAGAAGAATGATCGCCATGCCAAGGCGAACAAAAGTAATATGCCCCGGAGCAAGACGCAGCAGGAGAGCGCAACAAAACCGGATGCCACTTATCAAGGCCACAAATATGAAGGGGATGATCAACGCATTGTACTGATAGTATACGGTGTGCATGTTTGCGCGATTCGACAGCATATTCAAGAGCAAGGAAGGTAAGGCGATCACCAGTATCTCTGGAGCAAGCGCCGCAAGACACGCCACAGGTTTCAATAAGTCTAAAATGTATCCCCGATTGTCTTCCGATGTAAGGGCGTTGCAAATCACCGACGGATGCGCGATGAAGTTTGTTACAATTTCAGAAACGCTCTCGCCATAGGCATTGTAGAGACCGATGTATGGCGACGGCTGCCCGTTATTAAAGTGCTTTACCGTGCTAAGGGCCACCAGCAGCATAATAGCGCCTACCACTGTAGTGCGTACTCCCATGCGCCAGCCGGCTGTTGCGCCCACATAGAACCCGAGACAGCAGATTGTAAGGCTTACCGTCTCTTTACAAAGCAGACTCAACGCGATCGCGATCCAGTAAAACGTGAATTTGCGACATTCCAGGAACCATATGGCGAATAAAAGCAGTGTGGTAGCGCATGCTTCTGGGTGGAAGTCAAAAAAGTTCATCCACTGTAAGGCAGGAAACAAGAGATACCCGCATGCTACCACCAGGCTCAGGCCAACGCTTTGAAGCCTCCGCTCAGCGATATTGTATACGGGAAGCGCGCCCAATGCCAAAATCGCCGTCTGCAAGATCAGCAGTATGTTCGGGCTGTTCCAAAGACGATATAAAGGAGACAACAGAAACAACAGGGGCGTAAAATGATCGGCAAAAGGGTGCAGTCCCCTCGTGCTGAGGACCGGATCACCGTCACGACCGATGATCCAGACCGATTGGTCAAAGATGCCGAGGTCGAAGGTGCTGGTTGCAAAATGCTCATGGCGGAATAACGTGAGAGCTCCAAAATAGGCGATGTAAACTCCCATAGCAAGCCATAACATCACCCTGCCCGCCACGGCTTGGCTGCTGAGGCGGTCGGATTCCGCTTTAACATCCGTATCGCCCAACGTCGGCTTCACGCCGGGAGTAGTCGAGGGAGGGAGGTCCGCTATGTTCATGACACACGCGCAGTCTGCATGGGTGAATTCCCGGCCGATCAAAGGTGAAGACGCTCCCGCAAGGTCCGATAGGGAACCACCGGTCGGGAAAGCCGCATGCGCCAGGGAAGGATCATTGATTCCAAAATGACATGGGAGGACATTTTCGACTGTCCATGCCGACGGTCGGTAAAAATGATCGGTGTCTCCACCATGCGCAGTTGGGCCTGGCGTGCTCTCCATGTCATTTCCACCGTGAACGAATACCCTTCGGAAACGATGGACGACAGCACAAGTCGCTGTAGGGCGCGGAGACTATAACAACGATAACCGCTGGTCGCATCGTGAACTGGAAGACCCATAATCGTGCGAATGTAACCATTGGCGAACTGGCTCAGAATCCATCTGCTAATCGGCCAATTGCGGACGCCGCCTCCCTTGCAGTAGCGGGATCCGATCACAACATCCGCTGTTTCGGCCGCTTCCACCAGAGCGGGCAAGTAGACTGGATCATGAGAGAAATCGGCATCCATTTGTATGACGCTGCCATATCCCTGAGCTACGGCGTACTGGTAGCCATCCACATAACTCCGCCCCAGCCCGCGCGCACCGGTGCGGCGTAGAAGACAGAAGCCGGGATGGTTGCTGAAATGCTCTTCGGCAAGATCGGCTGTCCCATCCGGTGAGGAGTCGTCCACGAGAAGCACGTGGGCCGCCGGTAACACGGTGAAAATCGCCGAAATCAGGGGAAGCACATTGTCGCGCTCGTTATAAGTGGGGACGATCACCAACGTTATGTCCGTACAGGTCGTCATGGAAGCTCCCAGCGGTGACGGTTCATTTGCAAACGTTGCTGTCAAGGCTACTCAGGGCCTACCAACGGGAAGGCGCTGCTTGTCTAGACAGGAGGCTGGCTCGCCATCGAATGTAAACGGTAAAACGTGTGATCGATCGCGACTCTCTACCAGGTAAAAGTGCCTCATCGATGAAAAGGTAACAATTCCGCGGCTGCCTGGCAAATAATTTCCGCGCCATCGCGCAAAAGGACGGAAGTCGAAACTTCGGGAAACATATAAATGCGGGTGCGCTCGGTAAGATGCGTTGCAATGGCGCTCTGAGCGCTTACCGACCCTCCAGTCACACAGCCTCGGAGGCTGAGACTACAATTGAGCGCGCAGGTTCCTGAGAATGCGATGGCGTCGCATCTTTGCCGCCGCAGACGACAGATTTAAACGCCGTGCGATCTCCGGATCCGTCCATTCTTCCCCATAGTAGAGGGTTATAATAAGACTATCGAGCGGTGGAAGGCCGAGTAGGATCTCATTTACATCCGGATCGTCCTGTTCTCCCGAGAGCACCCCTGGCGTATGGCACGATAATCCGCCGTGGTGGTATTCGCTGCATTTGTCGATCTGTAACGCAATGAGTTCCACCTCTTCCCATGATATCATGCCTGCCTGCCGGCGACACTCATGGCCGATAAAACGCCAGATGGCATGTTTGGCGCACGTGGCGATGTAGTATTTCCGTTCGGCAACTGGAAGGGCTTCCAGTTTGTCTCGGCAGGTCCACAGATGAATGATCACCTCCTGCCGGCAGTCCTCCACGAGATCACAGGGGATTTTCCATCCCGACTTCCAACAGAAGTGGTGTATAAGCTTTTCCAGATGCTTGAGAAATGGGCTGAGAACATGCGAATCGCCACAACAAGCGACGTTCAATCCATACCAATCTAAGAGGCTTTCCGTTGCAGGCGTAGAGTTGCAGTAGAGCGGCATTGCTAATTACCTCCGTCAGGGAAGGGAATTCATATGGGCGTCAATAGCGATTGGATACGGATAATCACCTGTCCGTAACGTATCAACCAATGATCGCGCAGGGATATGCTGTCCAAGTATAGCGATGGCTTGCCATCGCTATACCGACGTAATTGGCTCTACTGTAAACTGATTCGTGGATTCTGTCAACTGCTAAAGCGCTTTACGGTCCACATTTTGAACAAATCATCTCAGGTTATACAATGCTATGCTACTATTGGAAAACGAGCGCAGTACTCGGTCAGACAGGGGCGTAACGACACCCCGCGTCCAGGAAGGGTATGGGACGCTAGCCATATGCAATTGGGGGATTCGAGCGAGGTCTTGCGCCGGTTCAGGTCCTATGGCTTCGTCGGCTGGGTGTAGTTGATCACCTTTTCCACAATCACGTCGGTGACATGAGCATCCTCATCCGTGTTGATTCGAATCAATGTGGCCGTTTTCCGACCGAAGTCGTAGACCATATTGTATTTGACGATGTGCCCCACGGTTTGCTGCGGCAGAATGTCGATGACCGCGCCTTGCCCGGCGGAGTTTGGAGCGGAACCGATCGATGCCGATGGGGTATTCTGACTGGAGGCGCCTCGGCAGAAAAATCCCGCCAGTACGCCAACAACCACCAAGACGATAACGATGGGTAGAGAATTGGATCGAACTTTCATTTTGGTGCTCCCTCGCCTGAAAACAGGCTTTCACACGTTGCCATCCCGAAACGATAGGATATTTTCGTATATGCTCATAAAGAGAGATCAGTCATTGCGCCAGATTTTCACTGCGGAGGCGAGTTCCATTGCGTTATGAATTCTCTTGCCGATACGTTCCTCAAGTAATCGCAGGCCCTGCGTATGATCCGAACCGCGGCGTAACAACATAATATCGGGGCCGATTTTCACCACCCCGTAAGCCGGACTATCGACCATCGCCAGGACGAATTCATGGTATGAATCCGATGGCATAAAGCTCGAAGGCATGGTCTGAAGCAGTACGTAATCCACAGAAGACGCCGTCATTTCTTTGGATAGGCTCTGCGCCGTCCAGGGCGGAAAGTCCTCTTCGTTCTCCTGGTGAAGCGCTTGAACCGTACTACCCCAGCCCGCCTTATAGAATGGATTAGGGAATGAATAGATCTGTCGGCGGTGGGTCAGGTGCGGCACCATATTTGCCGTAGCCGACAAAGTTGCTTCCACTGGAATAGTGTCCGTCATTTGCTGAAACTCACGGGCCCGGGCGGCCGAAACTTCCCCAAGCATGGGTCCGAATTTCTCGGGGGCCAGCGGAGAGTCCCGCATCGAGATGACAAGACATACCGCCGGACACACAAGAAGCGCGATTCGTGTGCGTTTACGGCCGCCAATCCAATAGCGATGAAATCCTTTGATCGCCGCCAGGACAATAAACGGCGTGATAAACGCCGTGTACTGATAATGTATGTCATGCATTATCCGCCGGCTGCTCAACAAGTTCAACAGCAAAATGGGAGAGGCCAGCAGCACCACCTCCGGTTCCAGAAGCGGTATAAAACCTAACGGCAGCAACAGGGCTCCCAAATAGAACATGTTTTCGTCGGTGGACAGCGCTCTTAAGGTCGCTATCGGATGTAGGGTCAGGTGAGTGACGATCTCGACGGGACCATTCCCAAAGCGATTATAGAGCGATAGATACGGCGATGGCGCCCCATGGTTGTACGCACGCACGGTCGCCATCGCAAGGAAAGCACAGATTGCACCGAGTGTAATAGTAAGCATCCCAATCCGGCGATTTTCGGTGAGCGCGAATATTCCTACCCCGATTACCGCGATCCCCGCAGTCTCCTTAGTGAGCGCCGCCAACGTCAACAACAGAAAATAGCCTTTCCAATTCTTCCGCAATAGGAAGTAGAAGGCTCCGAGCAGCAAGGGGGTCGCGAACGTGTCCGGATGGAATTCATCCACATTGCTCCACTGCATCGGAGGATAGAAAAGATAGACCACAGCAAAAAACAAAGCGATAGAGGCCGGTAAAAGCCGCAGACGGACGATCCCATATACCGGAACCGCACCCACGGAAAGCGCAATCGTCTGCGCGACCAGAAGGACACGCGCATCGTTCCATATCCAATAGAAAGGCGCAAGCAGATACAGTATGATGCTGAAATGGTCCGCAAGCAAATGTGTTCCACGCACGGTAATGAAAGGCGGAAGCCCGCGACTGATCAGCCAGCACGCCTGGTCAAAGATACCGAAATCGAAGTCCAGCATGGCATACCGGCCATACAGTCGAAATGTGGTTACACAGAAGGTGGCAATATAGGCTCCGATCGCCAACCCCAGCAGGGAAAGACAGAGGCGGTCTTCGGGCGCTTTTGACCGCCACACGTCTCGGATACGCGTGGTGTCAAGAGCCGACCTCTTCGCTGTCCCCATTGGGGCTGAATCTAACGGAACACCGATTTCGCTTGCCATCTGTATCCAGAGTGCTTTCACGCACCAAGAGTTCCCTGCCATACTGGCAATGCCATAACACGCCCCGCATCGGTTGATCTTTTGGGTTCACGTGGCAGCCACGCCCTCTCCCCGCTAAGGATCTCCGCGCCTGCTGGGCTTCTCCTACGGAATAAATGCGGAAACCGGCACGTGGGCCAGCAATTGGTTGTCCTGCTTCATAACCACGGTGGTCTGGATCTCTCCCGATGTTCCGCTTTTGAGCTTTACCTCGAAGCGAACCTGATTGCCGGAGCACTGGACGCCCGCCACCCCAACACGGCTGTCTTCACAGCTGACGCGCACTCGCCCATGGAGAGGATGGTCCGCGATGAGAACGCAGCTGCGGCTTCTGGCGGGCTGCCCTGCTGTCACGGCTCCAAAAGTAAGAAGGTCCGGTTCCGCACGCACACTAGATGCAATACGGCCGCTCACCGCCATGGTCTTGCTCTGCCTGCCCTGGGCGGTCGTATAGCTTAGTTCGGCAGGCACGATAAACGTACCCTCAGGCGCATCCCCATCGGCTTCCAGATCCAGACGCATCACCGGCCCAGCCTGATGGGAATGAATGTGAAGCCACGGTACGGAGACCGAAAGTTGGACCGCCTTCGCTTCCGGCGCGAGCGGCGTCCGCCAGGTGAGAGGGATGGCGGGCATGCCCGGGCACCGACGCTTTAAAGGCGGGAGGTCGACCATATTTTCGAAATCGTTTAATGGCTGAATACACTCCGCAAGAACATTCGCGAAAGGTTCTCCAGGCAGATCCGGCGACGTCAATCGGATATACTGATTGTCCGCCCCTCTTCCGGAAACTGTGACGGTAAATGGGACTTTGCGAATCTCGCCATTCTGCCACTGAGGAATGGATGTATCGGTCTTTGGCACGAGGCAAGTGCATGAGCTCAAGATTTTCACTTGATGCAGTGTCTTGCCGGAGACATTCTTCATCGACAGAAGCGCCGTATACTTACCGGGAAGCACATCGCCAATGTTAACCGCCCCGGGCATGAATACCACTGCGGAATGTGTGTTTTGAGGAGCGTTTTGTTTCGGGTTGCCTATGTGTCCCATGCCATAGGAGAAAACCAGAATGCAGCATCCTAACCAGGATAATGGGATAATAGACCGAGAGCTGAAATGCATGGGAGTTCCCTTCATCCGACCCGGGCCATTCCACGGGCTATCCAACATCTACCGCGCCGTGTTTCGCCGCCGGACAAACGTGAGCAGCAGCAGTCCCGCACAGACAACCAACGCGATAAGGAAAGGCCGGCCGCCAGACAACCCCGCCGTACGAGTAGGCTCCTTTACCAGCTTATCGTTGTTGAAGTTAAGGCTCTCTTTGGGCGCCTCCAACTGAAACTCAGAGATGGGAAAGGGAACGTTGATGTCGGTGATCGGAAACTGCCTGCTGAAGACCTGCGTTGCCGTCCAATTTTTGCTGCCTCCGGATGCCTGCTCATCCGCGCAAGCAACGGGGTACCACAAGCCGGAGTAGGTGGCTCCCTCTTGGACTGTAATGGTGACGCGAATGCTGCCATCCGGTGACAGCGTTTGCGTCTGCCATGGCACGAAATAAGGGCCCTGCGCGGTTAGCCAGATATCGG
>JBBRKX010000167.1:0-8217 GCA_038231675.1 Chthonomonadales bacterium
GATCTCGCCGCACGCAATAGGGAGAGAATGGAAGCAGCGGGGGCGCGATGCGTCAACATCATGAGCAGCCCGGGGTCCGGCAAGACGACTTTGCTGGAACGAACGCTGGACGACCTGCACGGCCGGCCGCGCATCGCGGTGCTGGAAGGGGATATGACGACCGAATTGGATGCAGATCGGCTGCGCGCCCATGGCATCCCGGTGATCGCCATCACCACCGGCCGCTCCTGTCATCTTGAAGCCGATCAGATCGCCGGGGGCCTGGACACCCTGGACAAGAATGGAGGCCTTGATCGTTTCGATCTGTGCATCATCGAAAACGTGGGAAATCTGATCTGTCCGGCGGCGTTCGACCTTGGCGAGCATACGCGGGTTGTTCTTGTCGCCGTCACTGAAGGGGAGGACAAACCCCTGAAATATCCGGTGATGTTTCATGGCGCGGACTGTGTGGTGGTCACCAAGCTGGATCTTGCGCCCTATCTTAAGCTGGACATCGCGAAGCTTACCGCGAATGTTCGGGAGGTCAATCCTCACGCCACCGTCTTTGCCCTATCGGCCGAGACAGGCGAAGGAATGGAAACGTGGCTGACATGGCTGCGTGCCCAGGTCTCCACCGACTCGCTCGTTACTGCCTGACACCGAAGAAATAGGAGCGACCGCATTGAAAAAAACCTTTAAACTCAGCCTGATTCTTGCGCCGTTGTGTCTGCTGCTTGCCGCATGCAATAGCCATTCCAACGATGCGCCTTCCACGTCGTCGCCAACCGCCGGCGCTCCGGTCGCGGATAGCGCGCCCATCACGATCGGATACTCCGACTGGCCAGGGTGGACCTGCTGGGATATTGTGGAGCAGCAGGGTTTCTTTAAGAAACATGGCGTCAATGTCTCCCTGAAGTGGTTCCCAAACTACTCCGATTCGCTGAGCGCGCTCGCGGCCGGACAGGTAGATGCCAACTGTCAGACATGGAGCGACACCATGGGCCCGCTGGCCGCCGGTCAGCCGCTGAAAGTCGTGCTCGTAAACGACAACTCCGCGGGCAATGACGCGATGATCGCGAAGGCCGGCATCAACTCCGTCAAGGATCTCAAAGGAAAGAAGATCGCGACGGAACTGGGCACATGCGACCACTATTTGATGTTGAAAGCACTGGAGGCGAACGGCCTGAAAGAGACCGACGTCACGTATGTGAACACGAAGGTTCAGGATTGTCCGGCGGCAATGATTGCAGGGAATGTGGATGCCGCAGTGGTTTGGGAGCCAAGCCGCAGCAGCCTTCTGCACAGTTTGAAGGGCTCCAAAGTCGTCTATGACAGTTTGAAGACGCCGGGCCTGATACCGGATCTGCTGGTATTTCAAGCCAAGGTCTCGGATGCCCGCAAAGCGGACGTCCAGAAGATCGTTGACGCCTGGTACGACATGATGGACTGGTGGAAGGCGCATCCGGATGAGGCCGTCAAGATTATGGCGAAGCGCACCGACTCGCCTGTCGCCTTTTACAATGGCTTTATCAAGGGCACGCGTATCTTCAGCGCTCCGGAAGCCATGGCCGCGCTTACCAAGAGCGACAAGATCACTTCTCTGTACACGAGCGGCGGCCAGATCGCGCAGTTCCTGCTGAATGCAAAACAGATCAACAAGATCCCGGACTTTGCGGCGGCCATCGATCCCGAGTTCACTCAGGCAGCGCTTGGAAACGGGACAGGCAAAACGCCGCCCTATACCTACTCCATGACAGTGTCCGACGCTTCCAGCGCAAAGTAGGAGAAGAAGAACATGGCAACAAGAGTAGGAGTATCGCTCTCTGAGGCCGCATCGGCGGCGACAACACGTCGCCGCCCTCCTTCGCCGGGGCTATTCCGTCTGGGGGAGGATATCCCCCGGGCAGTCTATATGAGCCTTGCCATCGCCTCGTTTGTCATCCCATTCGTCGTCTGGTGCTTCCTGGCGTATCGGCATATGGTCAGCACGCTGATCATGCCCACGCCTACGGATGTGGTGACTTCCTTCTATAAGCTTGTCTCGGACGGCACCCTGTGGGCGGATGCCAAAATCAGCATCTATCGTATCGGAATGGGCTTTTTCCTTTCCGCCATCCTCGCCATTCCGCTTGGAATTCTGATCGGCGCTTACAAATCGGTGGAAGCAGCCCATGAACCGATGGCCGGCTTCATCCGGTATATCCCTGTCCCGGCGCTAATTCCGCTTGTCATGGTCATGGCCGGCATTGGGGAAGGGGCAAAGATCCTGCTCATTTTCCTGGGCACGTACTTCCAGATGGTGATCGTGGTGGCGGATGTGACGCGGAAAGTGCCCCGCGACCTATTGAATGCGGCGCGAACGCTGGGAGCCAACCGGCGCCAACTCCTGTTTAATGTGCTCTTGCCGGCCACCCTGCCCGGCCTGATGGACACCTGCCGAACGCTGATCGGTTGGGCCTGGACGTATCTGGTGATCGCGGAAGTGGTCGCCACCGATTCCGGACTCGGTTACCACATCATGAAAGCGCAGCGGTTCTTCCGCACGGATGAGATCTTTGTCGGCATCCTGGTTCTCGGCCTCCTGGGGTTGGCCACGGATATGCTTTTTAAAATCGTTCAGCCACGTTTGCTTCCATGGGCGGAAGTGCAAAAGGCATAAGGAAGGGGCCGAACGATGGTCGAAAGAGGCAAAATGCGTTCCGATTTTGTCGGAGGGTCGGTTTTGGCGAGGGAGAATACGACGTTCGGTCTCGCTTCTCGAAATGAGGCGTCGGTGAGTTCTCCAATATTACGTGTGGACCAGGTGTCCAAAGAGTACGATACAAAAAAGGGGCCGATCACGGTTCTGGAGCCCACCTCGCTGACCATGCAGACACGGGAACTCGTGAGCATCGTCGGGCCCTCCGGATGCGGGAAGTCGACACTGCTCCATATTGTGGGCGGCCTCGTCCAGCCCACCGGCGGGGCAGTCTATCTCGAGGACAAAGAGGTAACGGAACCGGGGCCGGAGCGGGGCATGGTCTTTCAAGCCTACACCCTGTTCCCCTGGCAGACGGTGCGGCAAAACGTTCAGTTCGGCCCCCGCATGCAGGGGATTCATAAAGAAGAACGGGAGAAGATCGCCAACCATTTCCTGGACGCGGTGGGTCTTCATGGATTCCGGGACCATTACCCAAAGCAGCTTTCCGGAGGAATGCGCCAGCGCGTCGCCATCGCTCGGGCGCTGGCAAATTCTCCGCGCATCCTGTTGATGGATGAGCCCTTCGGCGCGCTCGACGCGCAGACGCGGGCCGTGATGCAGGATCTTTTGTTGGATATTCGTAGCAAGGAGCACACGACCACGCTCTTTATTACGCACGACATCGATGAGGCGGTCTATCTGAGCGACCGGATCTTCGTGATGACGGCAAGGCCGGGTCACTTCAAGGCGGAGATTCCGGTGGCGTTCGGGGCAGACCGTGAAGAGGGGCTCCGAAACTCCCTGGAGTTTCTTAAAATCCGAAAGGAAGTGTACGAGTTGCTTCATGCCGAAGGGAAGGCCGTCGTGGACGCCGAAATCGCGGCTGGATCAAGTCCGCATTGACGAATAGTCGGTGCTACGCTGGAAAGGAAAAGACATTGGAGTCTGGTGTGCAGTCGCGTGCGTTTCGCGTGGGAGTGGCCGGACCGGTCGGATGTGGCAAGACCGCGCTGGTCGAGTTTCTTTGCAAAGAGTTGTGGCCGACCTGGTCCGTCGCCGTGGTCACCAATGATATCTACACGAGGGAGGATGCGGAGTTTTTGATCCGCCAGGGCGCGCTTCCGGCGGAGCGGGTACGCGGTGTGGAGACCGGTGGATGCCCGCATGCGGCCATCCGGGAAGACGCCTCGATGAACCTGGAAGCGATCGCCGATCTGGAGGAGAGCATCCCAGGCGTGGAGCTTATCTTCGTGGAAAGCGGAGGCGACAACCTTGCCGCAGCGTTCAGCCCCGAGTTGGTCGATGTCGCCATTTATGTAATCGACGTGTCGGGGGGGGATAAAATCCCGAGGAAGGGCGGGCCGGGCATCATGCGGTCCGATCTGCTGATCATCAATAAAATCGATCTCGCGCCGTACGTTGGCGCTTCGCTCGAAGTCATGGAACGCGACACAAAGCGGATGCGAGGCGATAGACCCTTTTTATTTACCAATCTAAGAGGAAAGGAGGGACTGGAAGCCGTGGTGACCTGGCTGGAAGCGCACCTCAACGCTCCTGCGGAAAGCCGACGGGCGATCATCGACGCACATGCGCCTTATGTCGGCCGGCCGCATAGCCATGATCATGATGACCATCATCAGGATCCCCACGATCCTTCCCACGCACAACCGCATTGATGCCCTGGCGGCCGGGCAGCCTTCCGCTGCAATGGCCCTACGCGACGGCGCAATCCCGGTATATGGCGATTAATGGCACTCCCCGTTCAGTGTTGGAGCGGGTATAAAGGCGCAAAACGCACCACAAGCGCCTGTAAACCCATCGGTACTACAAAATACGACAGGATAAGGTGACGGATGATCCCATGGAATCAGGCTTTTTCGGCGTCTACCTCTGGAAAAACAGGGTCAAGAAAGCAAAGTCAATGGACGTTGCGGCAGTTACCTCCGCGGCGGGTGGGACCACGTTCAAAACGCCCGAACGGAAGGTCAAGATCGATGGGGCCAATCATCATACCTTCAAGAAGGCATGGGTCAGGAAGATCCGGCCGGACGGCCTGATCGACGAAGTATGGAGCTCCAAAGCGCCGATCGAGCTGGATCCTTACCTCAAAAAGCGCGTTCAGGCCAGGTCGCTGAGCGCGGGTAAGTAGTAATCCGCCCTCACCCTCCCCCCACGGCTCCGCCTATCCTTGCTCTCCCTGAACTTTTTCACTGCGCCAGGCGGGAGTGGGCCGAGAAGGCATGGAGTCGAATATTCCGCGGCAACGCCGATGCGGACACGACGGTAACGACGTTTCGGCCCGGTGGCTCACTGGAAATCGAAAACCAGCCGGAACCCGCGGAGTAGGAGTGATAACGTGGATAGGTCCGAAAAAATCCTTGATGTCCAGAATGTGACAGTAAGTTTCGACGGATTCAAGGCCCTGGATGGCCTGAATTTTTCTTTAAACTATGGGGAACTGCGCTTTCTGATCGGGCCGAATGGCGCCGGAAAGACCACGCTTCTGGATATTATTGCTGGAAAGACCCGTCCCATCGAAGGGCGCGTGGTCTTCGAGGGGCGCACCAATCTTCAGAAATGGCCGGAATATCGGCGCGTTCAGCGAGGGATCGGCCGCAAGTTTCAGACCCCCGCAGTCTTCGGAAGCCTCAGCGTCTATGAAAACCTGGAAGCGGCAATCAGCCTGCGGGACGGCACGATCACCCTTCTCCACTCGGCGCATGCCGCCCATATTCGGCGGGTGGAGGAGATACTGGATATCATAGGCCTCCACAAAAAATCGGGCCTGCGCGCCGGAACGCTCGCGCACGGGGAAAAACAGTGGCTCGAGATCGGGATGTTGCTCGTCCAGGACCCTAAAGTGCTCCTGCTGGATGAGCCTTGCGCGGGGATGACGCGCCGCGAACGAGACCGCACGGGCGAACTGGTGCAGGAAATCGCAAAGCGCCATTCCGTACTCGTCGTGGAGCATGATATGGACTTCGTCCGTCGTTTTGCCCGCACGGTCACCGTGTTGCACACCGGTAAGTTGCTTTGTGAGGGCCCTATGGAGACAGTACAAAACGACCCTCAAGTCATTGAGGTCTACCTTGGCCGAAAGCGAGAGACCGGCACAGTCGTCACAACCGCGCCCGGCGCGATCCGCCCAGAATTGACTCACTGATTCATCACGCGCAAGACGCCTCAGCTTAGAGCGCGGACGGGGATCGGCTACGTGCCGCGGACAGCTTGCCGTCGCCGGAATGTCGTCCCCGTTTGCTCATACGGGATGAGCCGCCTGCGGGCGTTCAGCCCAGCATCATGCACGAGATCGAGCAGGTGATCGTATGGCTGCGCAATCGCGGAGGCATGTCGATCCTGCTTGTGGAACAGTTCCTGGACTTCGTCCTTGCCGTGGTGGACCAATGTTATGTGATGGCTTCACCAAACCTGCCTTACGAGCGAATTCATAGAGGAATTATTGCTATGCTCAGGCTCCCCATATTACGATGCTTCACTGGACTGGTACTTCTTTGCGTGGCGGTCCCTAACTGCCAAAGTAGCCAATCGGCTGGCCGCCTTTTGTTGAAACGCAGTTATAAGGTAATGAGCACCAAAAACTGGGAGGAGGAGATAGACACGGATAGGGGCATACCTGGAGTAACGCCCAGGTTCGTCACTCGACAGTTTAACTCTTGTTGGGTATCTGATGGGCTATTGCTGTATGTGCGGCAGCGCAAAGATCCAAATCCACAAAGCGCCTTCCAGTTTGTCTTGCGAGACGTTGCGCAAGGTACAGAGAGATCCCTGCCCAATATTCGCCGACACATTGTGCGTAGCAAGGCCTGGATCGATGGCGAAGAACTATCCCCGGATCGGCAATGGATACTTGTAAAGTCAACCAACACCGGTACGTTCTCCTGCCGGCTGGATGGATCGGGATATCAAGACCTGGATACGGACCGCTGGGAAAGCACGTGTATTGGTATGGCACTCGGGGGCACTGGATTCTACACACTCAGGCTCCTTCCCATGAATCTGATTCGCCTATCTGTACATTTCGTGAAATGGGTCAGCGCCGAGTGGCACATCCCCGTATGCCCCTTGAGGCTGACGATCTAACCATCGATACAGAAAAGGCCGCACCAACAGAATTTATCTTGCATAGGTACCATCTCTCTTCCGACAAAGAGAATACGAGCAAACGCACCCTTCCTTTTCAAGCGGAAGTGCTCAATAGCGCATTCTCATCCGACAATACCCAGTTCGCTCTTCTTTTAACGCGCCCGCTACCTTCTCCCGTATTTAGTCACGTGCAGTCCCTTTCGAAAGGTCCAACGACGCCGAATCGAACAGAACTTTCGTTATGGGTTGGCCATACTGCCGGAGGCGCATTGCGAGAAATCGGTCGCCTGTTCTTTAAGCAAGGAGCAAATCCGGCGCCGGATCTGAGCGATTTGCAATGGCTACCTTCGGGTAAGCGCCTGAGTTATATCTGCCAAAATATCCTCTATACCGTTCCGTCGAACTAATTGAGCGGTTGGGGCGTGTTTACGTGCGTCCGCTTATCGGCAGGATATCCCTACCAGACGTTCCAGCATCAGCAAGAAGATCTTGACGTTCATGATCGCTCCATAACTGAGGTAGAAGATGCCATTCGAACCATCCCTTGCGCCCATAGCCGATACGCGCGCATCCTTACGGCGGATGATAATATGTCCCTGCCATATGCAGGCATCTTGAATATCCGCAGTCAGATTGCGCATGGTTTTACCCGCTTTAATGATATCTATATAGCCCGGCCCGATCACGGCGTTCTGTTCGCCAATGGGACCGAAACTGGTAGTGAACCGAACGCAGCCATTGCGCTTCAATTCCTCTTCCGCTTCAGGCAGAATGAACTGGCTCCAGGCGGAGTCTGCAGCCAACACAAAATGGTACACGGATTCCGGATCGGGGTTGGCCTGACTCCCATAATAGCCGCCCTCGATTCTGTATACCAATTTCCTGTTGGCGTTTTTCCACCGCAAGTCGAAATTCGTGCCTCCCTTGCGGCCAAGGAACGCTGTCTGCAGCGTCATCGCATCCGCAAAGAGAAAGACTTCTCCTTGCGTGGTATGAGAGGTTCGATCTGTAAACCGGCATCGCGCAATGCCGAGGGTGCCCGTGTACGTGCAATCATTCTTTCGGGCTTCACGCCGATACAAGAGGAAGCCAAAAAGATAACCGCCCAGCAGGCTCCCAAGGATAGCGCCAATTACAGAACCATTTGTGAACGCCGCGCCTAAAAATCCGCCAAATGCCATTCCAAGGAGCGCAAACAGACCGATGACCTTCCGGGATGTAGGCTTTGAAACCGCCCATACCGAACCGCACAGACCAGAGTGAGCGGTCAGGACGGCCCCAATTTCTATTGGGGGAGGAGCGAAAAAGCGAGCGTCGCTTGCAATGGGATCGCCGGTATGGTCGCGTACATTTGATGGAGGCGTCCATCTATCCAGAATTTGATTCATCGTTAGTCAATACCTTCGCCAAAAATCTTGTCAGTTGGAGAATGAGAATAGGGCTTTCGGAACGAA
>JBBRKX010000168.1:0-8206 GCA_038231675.1 Chthonomonadales bacterium
CCAAATAACGCATGCCGTGTAGGTTGAAACCCGAAGCGGCTTTGTGTGTCGTATTGAGTGGGAGCCGGAGACGACCCGCAAGGAGGCGGCACAACGGCACCGGAGCTAAACGGAGCGCCCGAGAAACAAATCGACGGATCGATAGCGTATAGTAAAATAGAGACACTCTTCGTATGAAAGGAGACGAACATGTATTATCTCCATGTTAAGACCCAGCCTCGATCTGCTGAGGGTTTGTGTCCCTTTAGCAACACCCATGGTCCGTTTGCCACGCAGCAAGAGGCCGCGGGATTTTTTACCAAGCTGACAATTTGGTACCCTTCCGCAATGAAGGAAGCTGCTTACAACATTATCAGCAAGACAGACCGAGAGCTTTTTACACGCCGATCCACTGCCCACTGACTTCAGGGTCGTTGCTTCTCGGCTCCATAGATGCAGGGAACTAACGAAAGCATGTTCCGACAAAAGAGCGCCGCCTACAACCCGGGCAGCGCTCTTTTGTCGGGTAGGACATTCCAGTATTGTGCCTATGCGTCATACGATAAGCCGCTTCGAGAGATCCGACCAGAAGCGCGCCAGACAGGCAAACGCGGCTTTACGCCGAGCGGAGGATTGCAAGCCCTTGCCATCGTCCGGCAGCACGGTGAAGCGATTGTCCTCGGTCCAGACAGTGTTCGCGCTTCCAAAGTACCCCAGCGCATTGAGGAGAGCAGAAATGTCCTCCATCCCCCCAAGCGTCTGCTGGATGAAAGCCGCCTGCCACTCCTGCAACATCTCCTTCCAATCTCGATAGCGCGCCATCGCCTCGGAAGCGAGGTCGACCACGATATTATCCGGCACGCGTTTATCTATGAACGGAGGATAGCGCCGCACCTCGCGGCCGTCCGCGAAGTGATACACCGGAAAGTGCCATGCGACGACAAATGGAAATTCGCGAATCTCTCCGGGCGCCAAACTGAAGTGAATCACTGCAGCAAGCGCTGCGGGCGGTTGAGTGCGCACCGTCGGACGCAGCATTCCGTCGGCGGCGAAGTCGGACCAGAGGGACTTTCCATCGACATCGCGACGCCATCCCTCGATCTGCTCTTCCGCCCTTGGGACGCTCCCGACATCCGGAACCGCCACGCAAAATCGGTCGTCCCGACCGGGGACGCGCAGGATGCCGGAGATGCACTTGCGATCGTGATGCAGGTCGAATTCCACGCCCGATTCCGTGGTGGGATGGGCAAACTCCCAGGTAAGCATCAGAGCCACCGTGACAGGCTCGGAAGTCGGATTGTGCGCCCGCCAGGTATGGATCCAAAGGGGCAGACTGGTTTCGCGATAGCGATACGGGATAGTGGGAGAGAAGCTGCACGATTCCAAAATCGCGGGCCAGTCCGGATGTTCGTACCGTGTCCAGGTGAAGGGGAAAAGCGCCTGACGGCGGACCGGAACAACCTGCGCGCCGTTGTTGAAAGGAGACTCCGGTCCACTGTCGCCATCCATCCCGAGCGTCGCGGCCGATGTGCGATTCCCCTGCTGCTGGAAAACGTGAAAGCGGTTTCCTGGAACGACTGCATCCTGTTCCCCCACTCCTCCGGGCGGCGCGATGCGCCATCGCCGAAATGCTCCGCTGCCATCCAGAGTAAACGTGCCCGATCCAAATCCGCCGGCGGGAATGCCCTCCTCATGCCGGTTCGTCCAGTCGGCCGCGCACGCGGGGATGCGGAACAGTGGCGCGACCGAGTTGTCTTCAGGTATCATGCCTCTCGGTTCGGCGAATTCGCATGGGTTTCCTGCGCGAGTCCCGGAAGGAAAGGAGATCGTTTCGGTATGTCGAACGGGGCAACGAACGATCGATCGGACGATATGGCGCATTTCTGGCCGGCGGGTTCCGAGGCGCAAGAGTGAGCGATACAGCTTCCTACGAGCCACGGGATGTGCGGTGGAACTTCTCCGCTCTGATGGTGGATGTTACGTTTTTCGCGCTCGGCATGGCCTTTATGGACATGAACGCGGTACTGCCGCTGCTTCTGTCCCGACTGGGCGCCAGCGGCCCTCTCATCGGGGCATACGCCGCGCTTCGCTCCCTGGCTTTCACCGGGGTACAGATATTCGTGGCCTACGTGATGCATGGCAGGCGGCATCAGAAACCGCCCCTGGCGTGGGTCGCGGGCCTTACCCGGCTCCCCCTGCTGGCATTGCCCGTGATCCTCTGGCACGCGGTCGACAGCCCCGCACAGCGCCTGTTCGCGCTCTGGACAACGATCGGCATCCTGCTGATCTGGACCGTCGGGGATGGTCTTGGCTACGTTCCGTGGATGGAGATCGTCGGCCGCGCGTTTACGGATCGGATACGGGGACGCTTCTTTGCCTCGACACAGCTTACATCCGGACTGATCAGCATCGCCATCGCCGTCTTTGTCGTGCGGACGATCCTGCACTCTACGGCCTTCCCGTTTCCGCACAACTATGCCGTACTGGCGGCCGTGTCGGCCCTGATGTTTCAGATCTCGATGATCGGTCTGCTTGCCATTCGCGAGCCGAAAGCGCCGGACGACATCGATGCCGTTTTCGCGGCGCGGCCGCCGCTGACAGACTACTTCCGGCGGCTTCCGGCGCTGACATTCCGAAATCCGGTGTTCGGCCGGCTTGCGGCGGTGCAACTGCTGATCGGATTCGGATCCGCGGCATCCCCATTTTATGTGCTCTATGCGACCGCGCACTTCCGTCTCGACGACTCCTGGGGCGGCATTTATCAGATGATGCAGGCGGCCGGGGTCGTGGTGCTTATGCCGCTCTGGACCATTATGGGAGAAAAGTGGGGGGAAGCCAGCGCGGTCAAAGGCGTGGCGCTTGCCTGCCTCCTGACGCCGCTCATCGCCCTCACAATCGGCCTGACCAGTCCGTGGGTCTTCGGTCTGGTTTTCTTTCTGATGGGAGGCAGCCTCGGATGGGGCATGTGGATCGTGGTCAACCACTATCTGCTCGCGCACGTCGCGCAGAACGAGCGTTCGCTCTTCATCGCCTTAATCAACCTGATATTCTCCCCCTCGGCGATCTATCCGTTTCTGGGCGGGTTGCTGGTGCAGGGGCGTCAATTCTCGTCCATCGGAACCGTCCCCTGGCTGTTTCTGTTAACCGCCGCAGTGACATCCGCCGGTTTTGCGCTTACGCTGCGATTGCCCCCGCCCGGCGATGCTCCGGTGGAGGATTGCGCTGCACCGGAAGCGTCCTGTCCTCAACCAACCGATGGCGTTACTCGCCCATGACCCCCTCGACCTGCCCTCGATAGTTCGGAGCGGCGAGGGCTGCCGCTTCCACCGCCTCCGGAAAGCTGGGATACGCGTGCATGGTGTCGGCGATCGCAGGGATCGGCAAATGGTTCTTCATACAGATCGCAAGCTCGGCAATGACGCTGGAGGCGTCCGGCCCGATGACATGCGCGCCAAGAATCAAGCCGTCCAGTTCATCGACAACCAGCTTCACCAATCCTCGAGCGTCTCCATGGATGATCGCCCGATCCAGATCGGCGAAGGAGAAGGTGTGCGTGATGACCGCGCTGTCCCGCCCCTGAGCCTCACGTTCCGTCAGGCCGATGCTCGCCACTTCGGGATCGATATAGGTGCAGCGCGGCACCACGCGGTGGTCGAACGGTTCCGGCTTGTCGGTAAAGGCGTTGAGCGCCGCCAGTTTCCCCTCATAGCTTGCCACATGCGTAAAGAGATACCCGCCTCCTATGTCGCCGGCTCCCCAGATATGCGGCACACTGGTGCGAAGACAGCGGTCCAACTTGATGCAACGCGCACTATATTCGATGCCCGTCGCGCCGATATTCAGCCCCTCGGTCGCGGCAAGCCTTCCCGCCGCGACAAGGATTTCGTCGCAGTCGATCTCATGCGTGATTCCGTTGGCGACGATTTGCGCATGTTTGTGGCCGTTTACCCGCGAAACCTCGATAGCGCCCATCAAGGTGATAAATTGAATGCCCTCTTCCGTCAGAAACTGGCGGGCAAGTTCCGAAATATCGGTGTCTTCCTTGGTCAGGATTTGCGGATTGTGGTCCACCACCGTCACTTCCGCGCCGAACCTGCGAAAAAGTTGGGCGAATTCCAGTCCGATGGGGCCGCCGCCGATCACGAGCAGCCGTTTCGGAAGCGATTCGAGGGAAACGGCCTCCCGATTGGTGATGTAGCCTGTTTCCGCCAGACCTGGAATCGCGGGGATCGCGGGGACCGTGCCCGTGGCGATGATGATATGTTTGCCGTGGATAACTTCCTCGCCGACCCGCACATCGTGCGGGCTCTCGAAGGTCGCACGGGTGGGAAAGTAACGTGCGCCCAGTTTACTCAATCCGCCATCGGACGGACCGTCGCCACCGATGGTGCGCAGGACCTGGTCTTTGTACGCCATGGCGGCTTTGAAATCGGCATTCTTTATGTCCACTTCGATGCCGAAGCGATGCGCATTTCGGACGAGATGCCAGACCTGCGCCGCGCGGACCATGGCTTTGGTAGGCACGCAGACGGCCCAGAAACACTCGCCTCCCAGCTCTCGCTCCTCGGCAAGCGCGACCGTACGCCCGAGTCGCGCGGCGGTTCGCGCCGCTTTGAGGCCGGCGGATCCTCCGCCAATGACAACCAGATCGAACTCCTGCACGCGCTCTCCTCCTCGAAACCATCGGAATGTCGTATTAAATGGAAATGCCTAAATCCGCCGCTACAACCGGAAGAGTGGCGCGGATCGCACGGTCCCAATAGGGCCAGGTATGGAAGCCCGGCATTTCACGGTACGTATGCGGATAGCCGATGAACGTCAGATGCCCCGCGAAACGGCGGTTGACCTCAAGATAGTCGTCACTCAATCCACAGTCGAAATGTAATTTGGGGCGTCGGATCGGAAACAGAGATAGATTTTGTTCGGCCAGCCAGGCAGGATCCTCGCTGCGTCGGAACTTCGCGTCCACGATAGGGTCCCCGAACATGGGATGGACTTCCGGTGTGCGCGGCCGTTCGAGCGATCCGCTGTGACTGAACGCCAACGTAAATAAATCCGGATGCTTTAGCGCGATCTTGATCGCTCCGTATCCTCCCATGGAAAGACCGCCGATCGCCCAGTGTCGTCCAGGTTCGGCGACAGGCAGCGTCTTGTGGATATGCGGCAAAAAATCCTGGATGAGATCGTCCTCATGGCGCGCTCCTCCGTTGGGCCCATTGGTATACCAGCCGTCATTCCCATCAGGAAAAGCGAACACCATTGGATACGGGCTTGCAAACCGCGTCAGCCGGGATTTCGTGGGCCAATCCATAAAATTGCCGGTTCGGCCATGCAGCATCACCACGAGCGGATACACCCTGCCGGAAGGAGTCGAAAGGCTTTCACCCTCGGGCAGCAAAAATGCGTAGGGACGATTTGCGCCCAGAGCGGCGGAGAAATACTCCGCCTGATGCACCGGCAACGGGCGCAGGCGTTCGGATCGCACCCCGTGTTTCTCATTTTCGTAGGCCATGGCTTTGATCTCAGAAATGCGCGGCCCGCGCGGAACTTGATGTGATAGGTCCCGCAACCCGATTACGCGTGAATGCATTGTACACCACAACAAAGGGCCTGTCCAACATCCGCATGGGAAGGAACACCGCACAAAGTTTTTTTTCTAACCCCTTGACAGGCTACCGCTAGTGATGTTATCCTCTCATTGCCCTATATTTAGACGCACTGCCGGCCCACTTGTGCGGCGCGAGTCCGGACAGCATTCCGATGACCAGCCGCTGGAATCCGCTGGTTCGACGGGTAATGGAATGGCGCTTATTTTATGAAATGTCCGTTCTGCGGTACGCAAAATAAAGATCATGTCCTTGAGACGCGTACACTGAACGATGGCGCGGAGATCAAACGACGGCGTGAATGCGAGGCGTGTGGCCGGCGCTTCACTACCCTGGAAGAGATCGAGGAACTACAGCTTTTTGTCGTGAAAAGCGACAATCGCCGCGAGGTCTTCTCGCGGAAAAAGATCGTGGAAGGGATGTGGCTTGCGTGCAAGGGCCGCAAGATCAGCCTGGAGACCCTGGATGAAGCGGCGCAGGACATAGAGCGCATGCTTTATAACCGGCTGGAAAAGGAAGTGTCGTCACGGGAAGTCGGCGAGATGGTCATGGAAAAACTCAAGGGCATCGACCATGTGGCCTACGTCCGGTTTGCCTCCGTCTACCGGCAGTTCGAAGACGCTACGCAGTTCAAAGAGATCGTCGATCTCCTTCGCAGGCGTAACAAGAAGTCAGGATAGATGCCGCGCCTCCGGGCGCGGGCAACCATTTATAAACTTCGCATTCATTCACCAACGTCCCGGAACATCGTTTTCAGGAACTATTTTTCGTCATCATATGGTCCGTTATATGACCAGGGAGGAAGTTGTTATGCAAGATTCAACGTCGCACCAGACAGACATCGAGTCGGTGATACACCAGGACGAAGTCGGGACGATTCCGACGGACGTCGCGGTCGCATCCAACGCCGTGAATGGCAAGTCCAACGGCAAGACCAGAGTACCGGCATCTATGCCGGCGCGGAAGAGCGCCCGGCCGGATGGCGCGCCTGGCCTCGATATCGAGCGTCGCTTCACCAAAGCGGGCGAGGATGTCTACTCGACCGTGGAATGGGAGATGCGAGACGCCGTCATCTCCAATGAACGCGGAGAAAAGGTCTTCGAGCAGCGCGGAGTCGAGATCCCGAAGTCCTGGACCCAGCTTGCGACGAACGTCGTCGTTTCCAAATATTTCCGTGGGCATCTCGGAACGCCGGAGCGTGAGCGCAGCGTGCGCCAGCTGATCCACCGCGTGGCGGACACCATCGCAAATTGGGGACGCGGAATGGACTACTTCGCAAGCGAAGAGAACGCACGCACCTTCCAGGATGAGTTGACCCATATCCTGCTGCACCAGAAGGCGGCCTTCAATTCGCCGGTCTGGTTCAACGTCGGCCTCCCGGAACAGCCGCACCCGCAGTGCTCCGCCTGTTTTATCAACAGCGTGGACGACACGATGGAATCGATCCTGGGACTTGCCAAGACCGAAGGCATGCTCTTCAAGTTCGGCAGCGGCACCGGCACCAACCTTTCCCCGATCCGATCGTCCAAAGAACCGCTGCAAGGCGGCGGCACCGCGAGTGGCCCGATCTCCTTTATGCGCGGCTTCGACCAGTTCGCCGGCGCGATCAAGAGCGGCGGCAAGACACGGCGCGCCGCGAAGATGGTGATCCTCGATATCGACCATCCGGACGTCGTGGACTTCGTCACCTCAAAGGAAAAAGAGGAAAAGAAGGCACACGCACTCATCGACGCGGGCTATAGCGGCATGTTCAACGTGCCCGGCGGCGCATACGACAGCGTACACTTCCAGAACGCCAATCACTCGATCCGAGTCACCGACGAGTTTATGCGGACCTACGAGCAGAACGGCGATTGGCATACGCACAACGTCCTGGACAAGAAGGTCGCGAACACCTATAATTCGCGCGACTTGCTGAAGATGATCGGGCAGAGCGCGTGGGTCTGCGGCGATCCTGGGATGCAGTACGACACCACCATCAACAAATGGCATACCTGTAAGACCACGGACCGGATCTACGCATCCAACCCGTGCTCCGAATATATGTTCCTGAACGACAGCGCCTGCAACCTTGCCTCCCTGAACCTGATGAAGTTCCGGTCCGCAGATGGCGAGTTCGATGTCGAAGCCTTCAAGCATGCCTGCCGCATCGTGCTTACGGCGCAGGAGATCATCGTCGATAACGCGTCTTATCCGACGCCCCGCATCGGCGAGAATTCTCGGGACTACCGGCCGCTCGGCCTGGGATATGCAAACCTTGGCGCGCTTTTGATGGCGCGCAGTCTTCCCTACGACAGCGACGCGGGCCGGGCCTATGCCGGAGCCATCACCGCCATCATGACGGGCGAAGCCTATTATCAATCCAGCGTCATCGCTCGCGACCACGGCTGGACGTTCGCGGGATACGCGAAGAACCGCGACTCCTTCCTCGAAGTCATGCGGATGCACCGGCATGCGGTCGAGGCGATCAATCCGGAGTTCGTGCCGGACGACATGCTGGGCGCGGCGCGCCAATCGTGGGATGCCGCGATCGTATCGGGCGAAAAGCATGGCTATCGCAACGCGCAGGCCACCGTGCTCGCGCCGACCGGGACCATTGGCTTCCTGATGGACTGCGACAC